>JAURDE010000092.1 GCA_030828105.1 Bdellovibrionota bacterium
GAAAGTAATACCTCGAAAACAGGCATGTCCTTGCGGGAAGAAAAATCGTAAATATAAAAATTGTCATGAAAAAATTGTTTTGAACTTGAGAAAGAATCAGAGTAAAGAGTTTTTAGCTGAAGCAGTTACTATTTTTAGAAATATTTGTAATTAGCTTTTTCTCACTTGTTTCTCATCCTGTCTTTAGTTTGTTTTTTGACAAAGAATTTACAATCTAGAAATTGACGTAATGAACATTTATTAATAATATTGCTATCATGTTTAAAAAATTAACTTCTTTTACTGTTTTATTAACATTAGTCTTTGCAATATTTGCAGAGAGTGATGCAATAAGTACGATTGGTGACAGTCATGAAGAAGTATCTGTTAGCTCTTTTTACGGTCATACAGCTTCTGTAGCAGTCGATTCTGAGCTTTCTGATGGCAAAGATGAACATTGCCCTGATGGGGATTCGCACTGCGTGCATCATTGTACTGGTTTACATAATTTAATTTTAACTGAACATAAAGTCTCTATATCTAATCAATCTCGAAACTTCGGGAAAGTGACTTGGTACTACAAGAACCATTACATTTCTCCTTTTTTTGAACCTGCTTTAAAGCCTCCTCTTTATTCTTAATAAGTTTTAACTAGCTTTTTAGAAGCTACTGACGCGTCTCGCAAGAGTGCTACTTATTATTTATATCTATGGAGAAATAATGAAAAATTTAATTAAAATTTTAATAATGACTTCTCTGGCTACTTTAATTGGTTGTTCTACGACTACAAAAGTCGAAAACAAGCGCCAAGAAAAAAAAGAGAAGAAAAGTTACCATTTTACAAGACACTACGAAAGGTAGTGACATATGGATGAAGGGGAAACCCTCCCATCCTTATTATAAGGACTATTTAATGAAGTTTATTTTAGTTGTACTGTTACTTATTTCAAACAATCTATACGCAAATTGTAATTTTAAAACTCCAAATGACTTGCTTGAGCAAATCAAATCAAATCATCCTCAAATATTTGTTAATGCATCTAAGGTTGATTCTTTTAAAAGCTCTATTGAGCAAGCTGGGCAAAGACCTAATCCGGAACTAGAAGCTGAAAGTACTACAAGTGACACATCAGAAGGAAAGATATCAAAAACTTCAGTATCAATTGAGCATGTCTTTGAGTTAGGTGGTAAACGAGATGCAAGAATAAATGTTGCGCAGACAGAGTTTGAAGCTTCAAAAGCAGCTCTAAAGATGCAGGATGAGGATATTCTAATTGATGTCGTTAAGAAGTTATACCGACTCAGGCAAGTATTTGAATTAATTCCGTTACATGAGGAATCTTTTGAAACTTTAAATCGGATTTTCTTGGCCAAAAAGAAGAGAAGAAACCTATCTCCCGAGGAGCAAGTCGAGAAAGAATCTTTGGAGCTAGTTTTAAATCATCATAAGTTGGAAATAGATGAACTTGTATATGAGAAAACATACTTAAAACGTCATTTGTCCTTTTTTGCAGGGAAGAAGTGTGATGTTTCCATTGATGATCTCCCTATGACACTAAATTTCGATAAGAAATTATTTAAAATCTCAAACGTGAATGATTACTCGAAACTAAAGGCGGCTAAGCTAGGGGTAGACTTTGCAAAATCTAAGTTAGAGTTAGAAAAGGCTATGAGTTACCCAAATCTAAGTATTGGGCCAGTCTATGAGTATGAAAAAAGTGACTCAGAAAAAAATCACGCTGTTGGAATTTCATTAACTATGGATTTACCAATATTGAGTTCAAATTCTGGTGGAAAGAATAGAGCGGCAAAGGAAGTCATAGTTGCAAGTCGAACTTATAAAAGTATCGAAAGAGAAATGGCATTGGATTTGGAGTCGTGGGTACAGAAATTCAATCGTTTAAAGAAATCTTTAAAAAGGGTGACCAGTAAAAAGAGATTGGATAAGAAACATCATAAGATAGACGCCTTGTTCAAAAGAGGGGTTATTTCAACAGCTCTAGTCATCGAAGCTCATCGACAATTGATGGAATTTACAGTTAGCCGATTTAAGTTTGAGTTAGGGGCAGTGGAGGCCCTTTGGAATATTTATAAGTTAAATGGTTCGATTCGAACAAAAAAACTTAATTAAGCGGAGTTAAAATGAAGACTATATATATAATGTTAATGATTTTTCTTATGCCTTTATACCTTTCATTTGGAGAGGAGGACCATAAGGGCCATGATCATGCAAATGAAAGTGGTCATCATGATAGTTTAGATAATGGTCATGATGAGCATAAAGAACATGCTGGACATGATGAACATAAAGAACATGCTGGACATGATGAACATAAAGAACATGCTGGACATGATGAGCATAAAGAACACTCTGAGCATGAAGGGCATGAAGGGCATGAGGGGCATGAAGGTCACGGTGGAGGTAAGGCCATAGGAAAAGGCAAGGCCATCGAAGAAGTTAATGACGAGAAGGGTTTCAAGTTATCTAAAGAGGCATTTAAGACTCTAAAAATAGAAGTAATCGCTGTTAGCGGAAAGCGATTTGAAATCAAAAAGGATTCGCTTGTTGCTTCTAAAAAATTAAAGGGTATCTATAGGTATAAACAAGGCTTTTTCAAGTTTTTACCAGCAAAAATAGTTAAAGAAAGTAATGGGAAATACCTGCTAGATGTTAACGATGTGAGGGCCGGAGATAAGATCGTTATTAGTGGTGTTGGTCTTTTAAGGGTAACGGATGTCTATTCAACTGAT
This sequence comes from Bdellovibrionota bacterium, assembly GCA_030828105.1. Lineage (GTDB taxonomy): Bacteria > Bdellovibrionota > Bacteriovoracia > Bacteriovoracales > Bacteriovoracaceae > JAURDE01. The sequence goes on from JAURDE010000092.1 coordinate 2,731, forward strand.
AAGTCGGAATACGGTCATTCTCATTAGATAATAGGAATTTAAAATGATAAATAAAATAATAGAATTTTCAGTGAATAATAGAATGTTTGTTTTCATGGCAACACTGTTATTAATCGTCTTTGGTCTTAAGTCTTTTCAAGAATTATCAATAGACGCTGTGCCAGATATCACAAATACTCAAGTTCAGATCAATACACAAACTAAAGGATTGGTGCCGGAAGAAGTTGAGAGAATGGTTACTTTTCCTATCGAGTATTCAATGAATGGAATTCCTGGAGTTGAGACGATTCGTTCCATTTCAAGGTATGGAATATCTCAGGTTACGGTAATTTTTAAAGAAAATACTGATATTTATAAGGCCAGACAACTCGCCTCAGAAAAATTGCAAAATATAGAATTACCTATAGGTGTTATTCCAGAAATGGGGCCGATTAGTACGGGACTAGGTGAAATTTTTCATTATTCTATTGAAGCGAAAGTGCCTGAAACAGACCCAGAGAAACGTCTTGTTCAACTTATGGAACTTAGATCCATACAGGACTGGTTTATTAAACCTAGGCTTCTTACAGTAAAAGGAGTCACCGAAGTAAACACTATTGGCGGTTATGAAAAGCAATTTTTTATTCAGCCAGATATAGAGAAAATGACCAAATACGGTATCCATTTTGATGATATTGAATCTGCTATTGAGAGTACTAATATTAATGTTGGTGGAGGCTACATCCAGCAGACAGGAGAGCAATTACTCGTTAGAGGAGTCGGTTTATTACAAGGAATTAAAGATATAGAGGATGTCGTAGTCAGAAGGCTGTCGTCTTCACAAATTATTAAAATCAAGGATATATCAAAGGTTAAATTCGATAAGGAGATTCGAACTGGAGCAGCAACTGTAAATGGAGAAGAGTCTATTATTGGAACAGCTTTTATGCTCTTAGGTGAAAACTCTAGAGCTGTCGCTCAAAGAGTTTCTGGAAAATTAGAAAACATAGAAAAGGATATTCCAAGTTGGGTTAAGCTAAAAGTTTTATATGACCGTTCTAATATGGTTAATGCAACACTAGGAACAGTTGAACACAATTTATTAATGGGAGCAGGTTTAGTAATTGTGTTCTTATTACTATTAGTTGGAAATATACGAGCTGCTATTATTACATCTCTTATGATTCCTATTTCTTTATTAATGACCTTTATTTTAATGAAGTGGCAAAATGTTTCAGGAAACTTAATGAGTTTAGGAGCTTTAGATTTCGGGATCATTGTAGATGGAGCAGTAATTGTAATTGAAAATTGTGTTCATAGGCTCCAAAAGAAGGGCAAGGAGTTAGGAAGAGAATTAACTCGTGCCGAAGTAAAGCAATTGGTCATAGACTCTGCAATAGAAATAAGGTCAGCCGCTGGATTTGGAGAGCTTATTGTAATAACAGTTTTTATTCCTTTATTTGCCTTAACAGGTGTCGAAGGAAAAATGTTTGGGCCAATGGCAACCACTTTTATAATGGCACTTGGTTCAGCATTGCTATTGTCCTTTACTGTTGTACCGGCGTTAGCTGCAACTTTCTTAAGTGGTAAAACAAGAGACAAAAAACCATTTCTTATGGGATTAGCAGAAAAGGCTTTTAAACCGAGTCTTGATATTGCCCTAAACTTCAAAAAGTTAGTTTTAGGTATCGGAATTGCATCTATTGTTGTTGGTGTTTTTCTCTTTTCAAGAATGGGCTCAGAATTTATTCCTCAGCTTGATGAAGGTGACTTTGCTGTTCAGTTTATCAGACCGGCAAATATTAGCACTGAGAACTCTGTAAAGCTTCAAAGGCTTTCAGAAGACGTTATTAGTACCTTTCCTCAAGTAAAAGATGTCTTTGCTAGAACAGGAGCTGCTGAAGTTGCGACTGACCCAATGGGTGTTAATATTTCAGATTCTTATGTAATGCTTCATCCAAAAGCTAAGTGGCCAGCAGACTCAATGATAAAAACTAAAAAGGACTTAATGAAAAACATTAAGTCTAAACTTGAGTTACATATTCCGGGACAAGTATTACTTATTTCACAACCAGTTGAACTTCGTTTTAATGAACTCCTCGAAGGAACTCGGGCGGCTATCTCTGTTAAAGTTTTTGGTGATGATTTGGATAAGCTTATTGGTTACTCCAAAGAAGTCGCTGAAATTGTCGGAGAAATTGAAGGGGCAGGGGAAGCAGAGTCAGAATCAAAGGGCAAGTCTCCGATGCTTCAGTATACACCAAAGAAGGAAGAGCTAGCACAGCTCGGAGTGAATGCAAGGCCGGTTTTAGATGCTATTAGAACGGCTATTGGCGGTAGAGAAGTTGGCCATGTTTATGAAGGAGTAAAAAGATATCCAATTGTAACCAGACTTTCTGAAGATCAAAGAAAAGATGTCATGACAGTTAAAAAACTTCCTGTAGGAATTTCCGAAGGATACAACGTACCAATTGAACGAGTTGCAGATATTGAATTTGTAGAAACGTTCTCTGCTGTTAGTCGCGAAAACTCTCAGAGAAGGGTAGCCGTTTTGGTAAATCCAGAGACAAGAGACATTGAAAGCTTTGTTCATAAGGCCCAAAAACTTGTGGCAGAAAAGATCAAGTTACCGGAAGGATATTTTATCGAATGGGGGGGGACATTTAAGAATCTTCAAAGTGCAAAAGAGCGCCTTGGAGTCCTCGTTCCTTTGGCGTTACTACTTATTCTTGCAATGCTTTATGCTGCCTTTAAAAACTTTGCTCAAGTTGTTTTAATCTTTGCTTGTGCTCCAATGGCCTTAATCGGTGGAGTTCTCTCATTAAATATAATGGGGATGCCATTTAGCATCTCTGCGGGAGTTGGCTTTATTGCCTTGTCAGGTATAAGTATTTTAAATGGTGTTGTCCTTGTCACTTACTTTAACAGACTAATGGATCAGGGAAAAACACCTGATGAGGTAGTTAAAGAGGGGGCACTAACAAGGTTAAGACCTGTCCTCATGACAGCTTTAACAGATATTTTTGGATTTCTACCAATGATGTTTTCAACGGGATTAGGAGCAGAAGTTCAAAAGCCATTGGCCACAGTAGTTGTAGGGGGAATATTATCTGCTACGATGTTGACCTTAATTGTTTTACCAACGCTTTATAAGTTGTTTATTAATTATATGAGACCTGATTTCTTAAAAAAACAATTGGAAAGTTGATAGATTTTTTGTAAAATTACGCAATGAGAAAATGTTATTCATATTTATTTAGAACAATAATTTGCATCGCTGTCGCTTTAAGTGGTAGCTTTGCAAATCAATTTGAGGATACTGGTACTCATCTGGATAAGTATTCTGAATACATAGTTAAGCATCATGATAATATTGATGACACTTCAGAAGATCATTCTCACAAACATAAACACTCTGAAGATGGTGAAGAGCATGAGCACAATCATAATCATGTTAACTACCCAACATTTGATTTTAAAATAGTAAGATCCTCTAGTTTTATTTCACTTGTTAAAAGTGAATTTGAATCTTCTCAAGGTTTTTCTGAGAAGTTCATGATATCAAATTCATACCCACTTGAAATTTTTAGGCCTCCTATATCTTAGTCTTTTACAATGTAATGACTAAATTTTAACAGGAGGAAATATGTATAAACTAATACTAGGTTTATTTCCATTAATCTATTCAGCAAGTTCATTTGCTCATGGGATTAGTGAAGATGCAAAGCGTGCCATGATTGAGGGCGGATACCTCAAGTATATATGGCTAGGTGCTGAGCATATGATTACAGGTTACGATCACTTACTTTTTTTGTTTGGAGTGATTTTCTTTTTAACGACTTTCAAAGATATTGTTAAGTTTATCAGTGTTTTCACACTTGGACACAGTATTACATTAATCTTTGCAACCTTTATGGGGATAACTGCCAATTATTGGCTGATAGATGCCGTTATTGCATTAAGTGTTTGCTATAAAGGCTTTGATAACAATGAAGGTTTTCAAAAATATTTTGGCATGAAGAAGGCTCCAAATCTTTTGATGATGGTATTTATTTTTGGTTTAATTCATGGGTTTGGCCTATCGACGAGATTGCAACAGCTGCCATTAGGAGAAAAGGGCTCAGCAATGCTGATGCGAATTATCTCCTTTAATGTTGGTGTTGAAGTTGGGCAAATCGTTGCGTTGGCCATAATGCTTGTGATTTTATCTGGAGTAAGGCACACCAACGTCTTTAAAAGATTTTCTAAAGTTGCAAATGATGGTCTCATTTTAGCTGGTTTTATGCTTTTATTAATGCAGTTACATGGCTACCTTCATACATCTAGTCCTGATGAATTTGGTTTTAGCGAAGATAATCACCTTCATCATCATATGAAAATTAAACAACCAAAAGTAGAAAAGTATAATCACGATAATTTATAAGGAGAGATTTATGAAAATATTAACTTTAGTATTAACACTAATTGTATCAACAGCAAGCTTTGCTGGCCCTGGACATGGTCATTCTCATGGTGGACATTCTCAAAAAGTCAGACCTATCTCTAAAGAAAAAACTAAGGAAATAGGAATGAAGCATATCGAAAGGCTTGTTAAAGCAGGTAAGTTAGACTCAAGCTGGAAGAAAGCCAATTATGAAAAAACAGAAGGAAAAATGTTTGGACATAGAAAGGAATGGCTGGTCACTTTTAAAAATGATGAAGGGATAAAAGGGAAAAAACTTTTTATCTTCTTAAAAGTTTCTGGTGAGTTTGTCGCAGCAAATTTTACAGGGAAATAATATGTGGTTAGCAATAGGTAAAACTATTGTCGCAGCAGTACTCATTAGTTTCGTTTCTTGGCTTTCAGGCAAGAAGACTGGTTTGGCAGGGTTTTTAACAGCCCTGCCTCTTACAACTTTACTCGCATTAGCATTTTCTCACATGGAGTGGGGAGATTCAAAGCAATCGGTAGAGTATGCTAAAAGTGTGTTCGTTGCGATACCAGTTTCATTATTATTTTTTGTTCCCTTCTTGATGGCGAGCAAGTTCAACCTAGGTTTTTGGACATGTTACTCTAGTGGAGTTGTACTACTTGGAGTCGGTTATTTTGTTCATACCTATGCTGTAAAACTTCTTTAAATATTTAGGGTCTTCAAAGAATGAAGGCCCTTTTATTTTCTGGACTAAAATTCTGAATAGTATTATTATGAGATTGCTCTTACACACTACACTTAAAGATAGTGCTGGTGTTTAAGGAAATTCTCGAGGGCCGTGGCTATTTTGGCTACAAAAAAATAATTTCATGAACAAAAACATGAGGTTATACTTCCAGCGGCACCTCCACCACTGTGAACACTAGTAATGTTTGGTGACTCTCTGTAATCTAAAATTACTGACCATTACTTTATTCAGGCTTTAAGAAATGCATATCATATTCAGCGGCAATGCCAGGGACTTTTTCTAAGTCTTGAGGTAAATTCTTTATTTTTGAATCACAATCAACAAAGAAACCTCCGGCCGTTGAAGGTGCATCAAAGACAAGAACTTTAGAAGTTTCTTCTCTTGCTCCAAAGAACCCGTGAACTGTATCAGCTGGAGCATATACAAAATCACCTTTTTCTAAGATGTGTTCTTCTTTACCAATGATAAATTTAACTTTTCCCTCAGTTACATAATAAGCCTCATCCCATGGGTGGTGATGGGGAGGTGGCCCAGCGTTAAAAGGGAGGCTCACTTCCATTAGTGACCATTTTTTATCTGTTTCTTCTGCCTTACATAGGAAAGAAACTTGAGTTCCTAATACATTTAAAGGTTGATGATCTGAAGGTTTGATTATTTTAGAAGTTTTCATATTTTTCCTTTGCTTTTTAATCGATGTCATATACTGTGACATAATGTCGGTAAATATGTCAAGTATGGAAAATTTCAATTTCAATAACACACAAAAGATTATTCTCTTGAATCTTATTGAAATGATAAAAAAAAACGAACTAACTAGTATTTCAATTAAAGACATAGCGAAGATTTGTGATATTTCCGAGCGAACTATTTTTAGAAATTTTGAATCAAGAGATGGGTTATTGGATGATTTGGCAAAAGTTATGGCTAACGAAATTAATTCTCCTGAAATAACCCAGAATATCTCTGAATTGTCGTCATATATCCAAAAATTATTTTATAGTTTTGAAAGAGATGTAGAATTGACGTTGGCAGCGCTTCAAAAAGAGATCTTTGAGCGAATCCGAGAAAACCAGGCAAAAAGAAGATGGAAAGATGTTCAAAAGTTGATATCGAAGTCGTTTCCTCGTTTGGATAAAACCTCTCAACAGATCATTTCTGGCAATATACGATTTCTTTTAAGTGCATCAACTTGGAGTTATTACCGTTTTAATTTAGGCTTTTCAAAAAAAATGACTATCGAGGCAATTAGGTTTTCAATTAATACTCAAATTGAAAGTTGTGTCGAAAATAAAGTATGCACCAATAATTATTGATATTAAAAATAAAAATAATGATAAATGTAGTTATCTGTAGTTACTTTTAACTTTCAACCAATAAAATAAATATGTCACGAGGCTCTCACCACCTCCACCACCGCAAAAGTAGAAATCACTTCGATAAGGAGCTTTTTCTATGACTGACACTTTTAACAATTGAATCTCCATACTTTTTCGTTAGATTATACTTCTTTTTCTCTAGTTAATGGGTTTGATTAAGCGAAATTTTTTAGTTTATCATAGCTTATCAAGATGTTAGTCTTTAAGAAAAATAATGAGAAAAGGAAGTATATGAAATATTTAGCTAAATTTATAATTTTAATTTTTGTATTGGTAAGCTGTGGAAAAAGCCCTGTGAGTGTGAAGCTTGCCAATAATGGTGATCCCAGCTCTGACTATCAGCAACCTAATGTACTTACGATTGATACTAATACAATAACTAGCGAGATTGACCTAAGTACTGCTATTCAGCAATCAAGCTTCATAAAAGACTTTTCTAAGATTGAGATATCATTGGCAAATAGTTCTTACGCTCAAAAAGGTAAGACTCTTTACATTGTGAACCTCATAGATGAGTTAGGTGTAAAGATCGATGCAGGGAAAATTGTTCAGGATTTGGTGACAACTAGTAGTTATAAGCTTACTAGAACTGCTTTCCAGCTACGAGCAATTGATCTTGATACGAAAAAAGTTATATATTCTAAGGTATTTGATAATCACTTCAACCAGGCAAGTTATCTTCCAAGTAAGGATGGGGAGTTTTGGACTGTAAAGAGTATTGAGTTGAACTCTGAATTACCTGTAGTCCTTTACAGAAAAAGTATACTTGGTGGAGGTTGTCCCGGGGGATTGAATATCTGCTCAAAGGTTACTAACGAATTTGCAGTAGCGACCTTGGATCTTAATACTGCTAATTTGAAATTTGTTAAAACTGTATCTGGGGAGATCAGCGGGATAAATTCTTATAGAGGATCGATTTACTACTACACCGTTGCAAATAAAAGTCTAACTTTAAGCCGACTTAATACTTTTGACATGGTTACAACGAATCAAACAGTTCCGCTTCATAAAGAAGGAGTTGATCATTTGAGATCTCTGCTTTTTTATAATGATAGTTTATACTTAAGTGGTCGTTGGGATGATGAGCGTATGAGTAATAGTTTAGAACTTATGAAGTTTGACTTGGATTTAACTGAGAATCCCGTTATTGCATTTGATAATTTTACATCGGGGCCTGATGGTAATATTGATGTTATTGATGATGGGAAGTACATAGTAAATATTAAGAGATTAAGTTCCATGAATGAGAATATCGTAGTTGTATCTAGTGAGTTTAATATTACTGATAAGAAATGGTACTATGATATCTATTTAGTTAACAAGACCAGTGGGGAATTAGCCGAATACTTTAATGGTAAGGCCTCGCTTAGACGAGAGTATGTAAAGAATGAAGCTTTTTACAATGATGACAACAACATATACTTTTTAAATTATAATAAAGATTCAATAACTATTGATAGTATAAATAAAGGTGGAGTAGCAAACTTGATTAATAATGCGCTTTCTGCAAAAATCGATTTTAATGTTAAATTTATAAACCCCATTGTCACATTTTTTAAAATACAAAATGGAGTTGCGAATATTGTTATTTATGACCAACATAAGTACTATTTAAAAAGCTTTAATATTCACTAATTATTAAGCTGATTTATATATTTACTAGCGTTGAATTACATAAAGAATGAATGATGAAGTTTACTTCTAATATTCTTTGTCAAAAAGATAGAGAGCGATGAATGCTAGAGCCGCAAGGGTCTAGGCTCCCTTTCAACTTGTGATGTTGGGACTAGGTTTGGTAGAATTATCATTTGGTAATACTCATTTCTGTGTTTTTGTTATTTTATTATTCTAACGCTCAATTTTAAAATTGTAGTACTTTGTAGTGTGCTGCACTTCTGAACATGAATTAAATCAAACAGATAAGATACCCTTCACCACCTCCACCATAATTTATCTCATATGTTCTTCAGCATCCTTAACATTCTCTGGGATACATCTCTCTGATTTGATAGGTTCACCATAGTTGGACCTAAAATTGGGGGCTGGTCAATAATC
>JAURDE010000184.1 GCA_030828105.1 Bdellovibrionota bacterium
AAATGAGCTTACCTTTTTCTTTAAAGAGGTTTTGGTCCATGAACTCTAGCCCCATTTGTCCGTTTCCTGACCAAGTTCGACTTTGAGAATCTCCATTTTTGGCAGCTGTAGCACTCAATTGATATGAAATGAGATTTAATTGTGTATGAAATACAGAGCCATTAGTGCTCACAAACTCAATTGAGTTATCTACGAGCATGATATTCGCCATTGAATTATCGATTCCTCGAGATTTATTAATTTCATCACTAGTTAGGCATAAAAAATCAGTAATATCCGCATCGCTTAGTGAATTAAAACTCTGTTTCACTGGTGTTTTGTATTCACCCTCAACTTTAGGCCTATGCTTAAGACTAAAAGGAAACATTTTAAACTCTGATGCGATTTTTGCGAGTGAGTGTGCTCTTTGGGCCGCTAATCTTACACCTTCGAGAGCTGTATTAGCAGTAGCACAATACCCAAATTGACCTTGGTATAGGACTTCCACCATAATACCTTGGTCATAGTGAGTCCCACAGTATTCTGGATAACCATTTCTAATGGTAAAAACCTTCTTATTTGAAGTAACTTTTCTTAACCCTATCCAATCGGCATTTTGATTAAGTGATTTTAAAGTTTTAGACAGATCTTGTGTCATATTTAGCTCCGAACAATATTTAGAGTGAATAATAAGCTTTGGCGCTTTTATTAGCAAGTTAGACACTGTGCGCTGCGCGCCATAAACAGGGTTTTAATGGCCTCCCCACACTCCTCATGCTATGAAGCAACCGATTCAAAAAAAACTTATTATACCTAAATGAAAGGGAGACTATGAAAATTTTAGTCCTGTTATTTTGTTCTTTTTTATCCATCAGCTCTTTTGGGGCCTCAAACTGGGATAACAATAATAACCCAGGCTTGTTTTACGAAAAACTAGAAAGGAATTACGAGCGTCTCCCTAAAAATGGAAAGCTATCGACTACACCTTGGAGTGGTGATTATTGGCCAACATATAAGGGTGGCCTTAGTTATCGTTGGTCCTATCCTACAAGAGACAATAACAAAAAATATGGTTACGAGTTAATAGACTCACCTAATAATTTATCAACAAAAGAACTATCTTACCTCTCTCCTGCAGAAAAATATGACCTTTATATTGGTCGTACCGATTTTCCTGTAACTAATTATGAAAGAAAGAGAACTCAAATCTTAAAAACAGTACCTAGTTCTTCAATTTATGTTGAAGATTATGAAATCCCAACTTGGGAAGGTCTTTGTCATGCATGGGCTCCGGCCACTTATCAGTACACTGAACCAGAGCCTGTTTATATGACTAACGAAGATGGACTGAAAATTCTATTTTATACTTCAGATATTAAAGCTCTACTTACTTTAAAAGGTCATGTTTTACCTTCAACAAATCAAAAGTTTCTAGGATCCCGTTGTTACTTAGACTTTAAAGAGCTTGAAAAAAAGCTTAACAATGGTGAAATTACACGTGAAGAATTTATGGAGCAAATAAATTCAAAGAGCTGTGAAGATGTAAACGCTGGTGCCTTTCACCTTATTCTTACTAACAGAATTGGTCTGAAAGACAAATCCTTTATCATCGATATAACAAGGGATGCAGAGGTATGGAACCAACCAATAGAAGCATATGCTGTAAAGGAGCTTGCAAGAAGATCGGGAGCTAGTGCAGAAGCAGCACCAGGAACGGTATCTGAAGTTACTCTTCAAGTCTGGGTCAGATATGTTGCTGAAGTTGGTCAACACCACAGAAGAACAGTTTCTACAAAAGAATCTCTTAAAGTTAATGTATATAGATACAAGCTTGAATTAAACAAAGATAATGAAATTGTTGGAGGACGTTGGCTAAGCTTTGAAAGACCTGACTTTATATGGGATGAAGATGTCCCAGAGTTTAAGGGATTTTTTGCCCCTCTTTCAGATATATATGAAAAATCAACCGCCTATGCTAATCCTTCGCGTTGGGAAGACAATAAAGAAAAGTTCCTTAAACTAGGGCGTAAAAATCTGATCGCAAAGAAATTCATCACTTCAGCAAAGAATGAGGTAACAAAATCAAAAATGCTAAGTGCTGCCAAAAAAGAAATCATCAAAAGAAAGTTCGTAATCGAGGCCGCAAAAATGGCCCTTGAAACCAAGATAAGAAAGGCAAAAAGGTTAAAATTTCTTAAAAGAAAACTTAGGCATGATGTGATGAGCGACGTATGGTCCAAAGTTTTCCTGAAAGAAGTAAAGAAAGAGGTTAAGAGTACTAAAATAAAAAAGAAGTGGAACAGGCTAAGTAGTAAGGCATCAACTATTTCAAGGACCACAAGAATAATTGAAAACCTACCTGAGGAAAATCGCAAACTCACAGAACTTTATGTTGAGGCCGCAAAAAATTCTAACCTTAAAATGATGAAAGACCTTGTCGCTAAAGGAGCCGATCCTACAGGTCAAAAAATTGGACTTAACCCTGATAAGATACTGTCTATGATTTTTCATAATCTTAAACCTGAAATTATTAAAGAGTTTCTTGAATTAGGTGCTAAGGCCGATTCTTTTGTTCATATTGCAGGCCAAAAAGGTAACCTAGAAGTTTTTAAGGTCTTGATGAATTATCGACCTAACTTAGATGTTAAAAATGAAGGTGGAGAAACGATTCTTAATTTCCTTTCAAGGAATGGAAAAATTAATTTCTTAAAGGTCGTTCTATCTTCAAAAGACTTAACACCTGAAAACCTTAACGCTATTGATACTCAAGGAAGAAATGCTCTTATACTTGCTATCGTCGGGTCAGATAATAGACCAAGTAATACTAGAGTTGAGATTGTAAATCTTCTCATTCAAAAAGGTATAAATGTAAATCAAAGAGATAAATTTGGTCAGACGGCCAGAGCTTATGTTTCATTTGGTAACAAATACTCTCATTATAAAATAAGACGAACTCTTAAAAAAGTTGGAGCAATAAAGTAGTGACATCAACGGTTTCCTTAAAGAGAAGTATTAATGAATTCAAGCGCCCTCTCATCATAGCAGGGCCATGCTCTGCTGAAAGTAGAGAACAGGTTCTTAGTACGGCGCAAGAGCTTAAAGGAATTGAGGGAGTTCAAATTTTTAGGGCCGGTCTATGGAAGCCGAGAACTAGACCTGAAACCTTTGAAGGTGTCGGAGAAAAAGGCCTTGCTTGGCTCAAAGAAGTAAAATCTGAGACTGGCCTAAAGGTAGGTACAGAAGTAGCTAATTCGCAGCATGTTGAGCTTTGCCTTAAAAGTGGTATTGATGTTCTGTGGATTGGCGCAAGAACGACAACCAATCCTTTTGCAGTCCAAGAGATCGCAGACTCTCTTAAAGGCGTTGATATACCCGTACTAATTAAAAATCCTATAAACGCCGATATTTCCCTATGGATCGGGGCCATTGAGAGAATGAATAAGGCCGGTTTAAACAACTTGATGGCCATTCATAGAGGCTTCTCTTCTTCTCTTGATTCCAAGTACAGAAACAGACCTCTTTGGAAAATTCCAATTGAATTAAAGCATCACTACCCAGAGCTTCCCATAATATGTGACCCTTCTCATATATGTGGGCAAAGATCAACGATTGAAGATGTTTGTCAAAAGGCCATGGATATACATATGGATGGTCTAATGATTGAAACCCATATTAGACCCGATAAGGCCTTATCCGATGCCAAACAACAATTAACTCCTGGTCAACTCTTTAGCCTTCTTCAAAGACTCAGCTATAAAAATGAATCAAGCTATGATGTTAATTTTGAAAGAACTCTGGAAATCTTAAGAGATAAAATTGATATCATAGATCTTGATATTATTGAGGCCTTGGCACAACGAATGGAAGTTGTAGAAGAAATTGCAAAAATAAAGCATGAAAAAAACGTTTCCGCATTTCAACAAAAAAGAATGGATGAGATTCTAAAGCAAAGAGTTGAAAAAGGAGTACAGTTCGGACTTATGAAAGACTACATCCAAGAGCTTTTTAATTTGGTCCATGCAGAATCTGTTAAAAAGCAGACTGATTTCTTTAAAACTAAAAAAGGTTCAATTTCGGTAATTGAAATTGACGATAATGATAAACAAAAAATTTATGAAAAAGTTATAGATGAAACTTTTCATATGTCTTTTCCATTTGTATTTATGTATAAACATAATTTATACATGGTTCCTGAAACAGCTGGTGCAAATTCTATAAGACTTTACAAATGTATTAAATTTCCAAATAAATGGAAATACTGTTATGATCTTATATCC
>JAURDE010000053.1 GCA_030828105.1 Bdellovibrionota bacterium
AAGTTTAGTTTTAGAATCAAAAAAAATTTCAATTTCTTGCACCAAAAATCCTTTTTTGGAATATAGTAAAAAGATGGCCCTAAAGGAGAATTATTAGGGCCAGTACAAATTACCCTAGAAGGGATTTAAACTCTTCAGTCATAAGTGGAACAATCTTGAAAAGGTCTCCCACAATACCATAATCAGCTTTAGTGAAGATAGGAGCTTCCGGATCTGTGTTAATGGCCACGATCACCTTAGAAGTTCTCATCCCAGCAAGGTGTTGAATAGCACCTGAAATACCACAAGCAATATAAAGAGATGGAGAAACCGTTTTTCCAGTTTGACCAACCTGCATATCATGTGGAGCAAACCCTGAATCAACAGCAGCTCTTGATGCACCTACAGTCGCTCCAATAACGTTAGCAAGCTCATCAAGAATTTTGAAGTTTTCAGCATTTTTCATCGCTCTACCACCAGAAACAATGATATTTGCTTCCGTGAGATCAAGCTTTTCACTAGCACCTTTAATGATTTCTTTAATAGTTGCTCTAAGCTCACCAGCATCGAGAGTTGTATCAGCAGCTTCTCCCGCTCCTGCTGTAGGGGAGTCAGTAAGACCTAAAGCATTTGGTCTAACTGTAATGAAGTGAGGCTTTGGGCCAGTCACTTCAACTTTGGCGTAACATTTCCCTGCAAATAATGGTCTTGTACCTGCAAAATTATCGCCATCCATTACAAAGTTAGTTACCTCTGATGCCATACCAGAATTAAAAGTGGCCGAGACACGAGGAATTAAATCTTTACCTAATGAAGTTGAACCAGCGAAAACCATGTCGTATGAGTTTTCTTTAATAAAATTATGAAGCGCATTTGTATAACCTTCAGGGCTATACTGTTCCAGATTACTTCCAGAGAGGCTGTGAATTTTTGCAGCACCATACTTGGCAAGGTCCTGCATGCCTTTTTCTGGAATTTTTCCAAAAGCTGCAACTTCAACAGTATGTCCAGCAAGTTTTCCCAATATCTCTAGGGAAACGGCCTTTACATGATCACCTTGAATTTCAGAAAATACGAGTATTTTAGCCATTGTTCTTTCCTTTTAAATTACTTTTGCTTCAGTTCTTAGTAAGCCAACCACTTCTTTTACAATAGAGGCTTGTTTGTCTTCTTCAAGAGCATCAAACTTTTTCCCTGGAGGTTTTTCTTCAGGGAGTTTAAACTCAGAATATTTTAATCTCTGATCTTCTGCAGTTACCCCAACATCCGCGAGAGAGTATTTCTCAAGAGGCTTTCTTTTGGCCTTCATAATTCCAGGTAAGGATGCATATCTTGGCGTATTTAAGCCTTTGTTACAGGCCACAACACAAGGTTTATTAACCTCATAAACTTCTATAGCACCACCTTCAACTTCTCTTTTAAGAGTAAGGGTGTCACCATTTTGTTCAAAGCCAACAACAACAGAAACTGATGGAAGGTTCATCATCTGAGCAAGAAGTTGAGGAACTTGGCTACAATCATCATCAATGGCCTGTTTACCGGCCAGAATTAAATCAGGTGAGTTACCAGATTTTTCTATAGCGCCTTTTAATGCCTTTGCCGTCATATAACTATCAAGGTTATCTTCGGCCTCAACGAGGATAGAGTCATCTGCACCCATCGCCAGTGCTGTTCTTAATGCCTCGGTATCTTTAACACCACCGACTCTAACAACAGTTACGGTCGAGCCTGCATTGGCGGCCTTAACAAGAAGGGCCTGCTCTACTGCAAATTCATCATATGGATTCATGATCCATTTAATTGAGTTTGTCTCTATAAACGTCCCATCACCTTTTGGGGTGATCTTTGTCTCTGTATCAGGGACTTGTTTCACACAAACGAAGATTTTCATTAATTTCTCCTTTTAAATCGAGGAATTCAATTCTCGAGCAATCACTAACTTTTGAATTTGAGAAGTTCCTTCGTATATTTGAATTAATTTTGCGTCTCTCATAATTTTTTCGACAGGATACTCTTTACTGTATCCATAGCCTCCATATATCTGAACAGCATCAGTAGCAACTTCCATACAGATATCTGCTGAGTATGCCTTAGCAAAGGAAGCAATTTTTGTATTTCTCTTTCCTTGATCAAGTAGCCAGGCCGCTTTGTGAACAAGGTTACGAGCGTTTTCAACCTTAATACCCATATCTGCTAACATAAATTGAATAGCTTGATGTTTGGCCAAAGGTTTTCCAAACTGTTTTCTTTCATTGGCGTATTTAAGGGCATGATCAAATGCGGCTTGAGCACCACCAACTGCAGAAGAAGCAACAAGAGGGCGTGAGTGATCTAGAGTTTTCATGGCAAGTTTCCAGCCTTGTCCTACACCACCTATAATATTTTCTTTAGGTACTTTTACGTTATTAAATGTGAGGGCCCTAGTATCGCTACTACAATGACCCATTTTTTTCTCAGGTAATCCAACTTCGATTCCCTCTGCTCCTTTTTCTAGGACACATGCAGTGATTCCACTATGACCTAGTTGAGGATCCACTGTTGCATATACAACATAAAGGTCAGCATACCCTGCATTGGTAATCCACATTTTATTACCATTAAGAAGAAAGTGATCGTCTTTTTCTTTAAGTGTTGTCTTTATACTAGCGGCGTCAGATCCAGATTCAGGTTCGGTAAGACAAAAAGAAGCAACTTTAAATTCTTCCGTAAAAGGTGTGAGGTATTTCTTTTTTTGTTCTTCACTTCCACCAATAACGATAGGTAAAAGGGCCAAGTCATTGGCCATAATGGAAGTGTTCATTCCCATACAACTATAAGCAAATGCTTCGGATATAAGAACAGAGTCCAAGGTTGTTAATCCACTGCCACCAAACTCTGTGGGGATACAGGTATTATAAAAACCCAATTCCCAAGCTTTTTTGAATATTTCAAAAGGCATTTCGGCCTTCTCATCAAACTCACTTGCTTTAGGAGCGATCTCATTTTTCGAGAATTTAAGTGCTTCATTGTAAATTTCAAGTTGTTCTTGAGACAGTTCAAAATTAAGCATAAATAGGCTTTCCAAGGTTTTTTAACTCATGGATCGTATAGGTTTCGAGGTGGCGAGTCAAAACCTATCGCACTATAGGTAAAGTAAAAAAAGATGCGATAGGTCTTACTGTAAGTACTTTTGGTAAAAGGGGAGTTCTTTAAGAGGATCTTTGACAAAACTTCTACTTTCCCAGCTTGGGTGAGGAATAATAAGTTTTTCGGTATTTATTATTTTGTCACCGAAGAAAATAATATCAATATCGATATTACGAGGTCCTTTATCAATGACTTTTTCTCTTCCCATTTTATCTTCAATGCTTTGAGTTATTGAAAGAATTTTTTCAGCTTCAACTGTTTTTGTTTCAAACTCGATGACTTGGTTAAGAAAGCAGGGTTGACTAAGGTAGTCAACTGGCTCAGATTCTATAATTTTTGATTCTTTAATTAGTGTAAAATGCACCGAGAGGTATTCTTTTGCTTTTTGCATATTGGCCCTACGTTCACCAATATTACTACCTAGAGCTATAATAAGTTCCATTATTTTGACTTTTGACTGTTTGGGTTGGCCCAAATCTGTTCATCAAGAAATACTTCGGTGTATGAAGGTAGTTCACTTCCTGGAGGAGTCAGAGGGGCAGACTTAACTCCACATCCACAAAGAATAAGCAATAAAATTATAAGCTTAGAATTCAACACTAATACCTACCGATAAAATATCCGTTCCAAGGTCGGCCCTAAGAAACCATCCAGGAACAAGTCTTTTTAGTAGAGTAGCGCCAAAAATAACAGTGTTTTTTTCAAGTTGTTCAACGAGATCGAGCTCTCTATTTAAATCATCTTCAGTTTGTGAATTACTTGAGTCTTGTTGACCGGCCCCAGGGCTATCTATCGTAACAGCTTGATAACCTGCGTAAGGCATAACAAGAATCCCCATAACTGCATTGAAAGTATATTTAACTCTAAAAGTAAAATTTCTCATTTCTGTATCTAGTCCGGGTGAGGGAAAGTCATTAATAATGTTTTGCCCGTAAAGACCTTCTAAAAACAAGTTATTTGAAATTTGATAGCCCCAAAGAAAGTTGATTTGACTATAACTTTGACTAGAACCAGTTTCATCTACTCCATCAATTTGCCCATATCCTGCACCAACAAGATTGTCTGGTTTTATGAGTCTTAATTTATCATCATCTTCGGCAATGTCATCATCGAGATTAGTAGAGTCAAAAAGATCATCATCATCTTTTATAACGAGGTTATCCTCTATATCCCCATCTTTTTTAAGCTGTGACTTTCTTTTTTCTAGATTGATAAAGTAGCTGTCATCACCTCTTAATACTTGAACTTCTCTTTTGGCCCTTAGCTCTTTCCATAAATCAAGGTCGTAGATCTTAAGAATTTTAATTCCAGACATATTTCCTTTAACTTTTGCTACTAAGGCCCTAGAGACAAGTTTTTTATCAATGAGTAGGGTTATAAAATCACCCTGTCCATAACCACTATTTTCATTGCTAAGAATAAAGATTTTTTTATTTTTAGAAGTCTTAATAACTCTTTCATTAGTCAGCGGTGGGGCTTCTATATCTGTAATACCTTCCTCTTCTCTTAGTTCTTCTACAAGAGACTGAGTAAAGGAGGTGGGTATTATAAAAAAATTCAAGACAAAAAATATGACAATATACTTCATAAGTTAGGTATAACATTTTCCTGAGGACTTCATCTATTAAAAATAAAGTATACTCCCGATGTGACGACAAGCTTAAGTCAATAAAAGGAGTCGTATATGAAGTTATATAATATTATATTTCTTTTGATTATTTCATTCGGCCTTGCGTCGTGTTCAAGTAAGAAAAAAAATGACCAGGAAGAGGCTACACCATCTATGGAGTCAACGACCAATGAGGAAGTTGTTATAGATGATATTCTTGAAGCTGAGCAACCCAAAGAAGAAGTGGTTCAAGAAGCTCAGGCATCGGAGATGATTTTAAGTGGAGAAACGGGTACTTATGCTGTCGAAGAAGGAGATACTTTAATGCTCATTTCCTTTAAGTTGTATGGTGATTATAGGAAATGGAGGGAAGTTGCTAGTCAAAACCCTGGTATTAATCCTAATGCTCTAAAAAAAGGGACAGTAATTAACTATATAAAGCCTTCAGCGGAATTTGTATGGAATCCAGAAGGTGTACCTCATTTAATAAGACAAGGTGAGACTTTGGGTACAATTTCTAACGAAAAATATGGTACGCCGAAGAAATGGAAAGATATTTGGGAAAATAATAAACCTATGATTATTAACCCTAACTTAATTTTTGCTGGCTTTACCCTTTATTATAAGCCACTTGAAGATATGGTTTCTCAAATTCAAAACTAAATCTGGGATTTCCCTGTAAATTAAATTAACCTAAAACTTGATGATCAGGTTTTGGGTTATTTTTCTATTTTTTTCTTGTGCTGAAATCCCTTTTTTAAAAAGGGAGACGCCTTTTTCTGGGGAATTGAAAACCTTTAAGGCCTTTGAAAATAAGGATTATTTGGATCACCTTGCGTCATTAGGTCAAATATATTTATCTTCTCAAAATATAAGTGCAGTGAAATTGCCAAAGAAGCAATATAAATACCTCAATGGTATCTTTCAAAAGGTAGTATCAAATAATGAGCAAATACTTTCTCATTATAAGAAACCAAGTTTTTATATCATAAAGAGTCAAAGACCATTTTATTTCTCTTTACCTAATTCTCAATTTTTTTTTAGTTTAGGGTTATTAAAAAAATATATGAAGAATGAGCAACTTTTAAATGCTGTTATAGCATTAGAGATTTTAAAATCTTTAAAAGGTGTCTATGAAAAAAGAATAATAATACCAAAAGGCTTTCTTTCAACAGAGCAGATGCTTGGTATTATTAAAATTCCATCGGAAGTTAAGTTTAATCTTAATAAATGGTCCTTTTATATTTTAAAAAGATCTGGAATGGATCCTTTTGCCCTTCTTAACTGGATACAAATTCAAAATAAAAATGCTTTGGATTTTGATCCTTACTCAGGAGGTATGAGGGATCAGACTAGAGAAGAGTATTTATTTAAGAATTTTTTAGTTAAAGAGGGGTTAAAGAATGGCCCTCTCGATGAGGATCGAATTAGACCAAGTAAAGAGTTTTACCAATTTCTATCTTTTATTCGGAGTCAATAGGTGGATGTAGAGGACTTGATTAAAGACCATTTAGGTGTAGATAAGAATATTGAGATTATTCAACTCGCAGGAGATGCCTCTACAAGGTGTTATTATAGAGTTGATAATAATGGACAAAGCTTAATCGCTTGCTGGAGTGAAATGCCTGAGGGTGAAGAGACATTTAGAAATTTTTTAGGCTTACAGGAAATTTTTAAATCGCATATGGTACCAGTACCAGAGGTCTTAAGTTTTGATATTGAAAAAGGAATAATTATTCAGCAGGATTTGGGCGGAAACTCTCTTAATGATCTACTTCTAAGTGATGGGCCAAGAAAAAAATATTTGGAACAGGCCATTGATAACTTAATTATGATTCATAAGATCCCTGTTTCTCAATATCAGGACAAGGCATTTACAAAACTAAAATTTGATAGGGCAAAATTCACTTTTGAGTTGAATATGACCATCGAGTTTTTCGTTGAGAAACACTTAGGTCTTTCGGATAGGGGAACATGGTCAAAGTCTTTTGAACCTTTATTTGAGCGTATCTTAGATGAAGATAAGATGGTACTCGTTCATCGTGATTATCATAGCAAAAATATTATGGTCTATGAAGATAAGCAGTTTATTATTGATTTTCAAGATGCAAGATTGGGATACCCACAATATGATTTAAGTTCATTCTTAGAGGATTGTTATTATAAGTTTCCAAGTGAAATTAAGGAAGAGATGATTAGCTATTACCAAAAAAAGATGGACATAGAGAAAAAAAACTTCAGGAAGGACTATGACTTTAGCGCAGTTCAAAGAATCTTAAAGGCCCTTGGAACTTTTACAATGATGAAATATAAAAGAGGTAAAGATAATTATCTACCGTATATCCCATATGCTGTAGATAATCTAAAGTCCATATGTGAAAAACACAAAGAATTAAATGGGTTAAGTCGATTGTTAGAGGAATTAAAAATTGAGTCTTGAAGCGGCATTAATATTAAGCGCGGGGTTTGGAACAAGAATGGGGGAGATAGGGAAGGTTCTTCCTAAGCCTCTTTGGCCTCTTTATGAAAAGAACGTTATCGATCTTCAGATTCAATTTTGTCGATGGAAAGGAATAAAAAATATTTATATTAATACGCATCATCTTCATGAGCTCATAAAAGATTTTATTGAAAAAAATAACCATAAAGATGTTCATATACTGCATGAGGATGAAATTCTTGATAGCGGTGGTGCTATTCATAATTTTTTTAAAAATACTAATCATAAAAATGTTTTATATCTGGCCAGTGATCAATTTTATTTTTTTGATGATTCTAGTTGGAGAAAAGGGGTTAATGAGCTCAAAAACTCAAGAGCAGTTTTATTTACAATGAATGCTTTAGGTACGGATAAATATAGAGAATTTGTCATTGAAAACGATAGGCTTATTGATATCCGTGATCATATTGACTCAAATAATTATATTACGTTTTCCGGTCTAGGTTTTATAAATTTAGAGGATTTCAAATATAGATCTGGTCCCTCTAACTTCTTTGATTCTGTGGCCAATTACAAAAATGAAAAGGTAATAACAATTAATCCAGTAGAGCAAGAGTATTGGGACTTTGGAACTTATGATCTTTATTTTAAAAATTGTTTTGAGGTCTTAAAAAGTAAAGGTCGATTTAATCGATTTCTGCTAGATACTAATTCCATACGTTCTGAGCTCTACCATGATAAGAGATGTTCTTATAAGAGTAATGACCCTTTAGTTTTAAACTTTACTTCGCAGATCAATTCAAAACCTTTACCTGGGCCAAGTATTATCATGAGGGGAGATGATTTGGACCCTAGAGGGTGTGGTCTTTATTATAACGATGAGTATCAAGAAGTGAGAGGCTGAGGCTTATCTTTTAGCTTTATGCAATCAACGGGGCATACCTGTATGCATGCACTGCAGAGAGTACAGGCGAAAGTCTCGATAGTGTAATTATCTTCTATTTTTATAACTGCTTCTTCAGGGCAAATAATCTTACAGTTGTCACATTTAATGCAAATATCTGTTATAACCAAATAAGGAAACATATGTTAAGTATAAGCTAGGTGGATGTATAATCCTATGAGAGTAAATTTTGCATAGATTGTGAGATTATGAATCATTTTAAACGAAGTATTTTAACAAAAAACCTGACAATTTTTATCTTATTTGGGCCTTTATTTGTTTTTATTTTAGGTGCCTATAATAAGGGCCTAAGTGCCTTTGATTTGTCTGAAATGAGGTCTTATCTTTTTGATAATCCTTACTACACCATTATTTTAGTAATAACTATCTATAGCGTGTTTTGGATTAAACGGTTTTCTCTCATTTTTTTACCAATATTTTTTCTCTTTAATATCTTTATGAGTGTTCAACTTTTTATTCAGTCTTTAGATAAGCTTTTGCTTATTTTGAATTTTATTTACTTGGGCGCTTCTTTTATGTTTTATACATTCTGGTCTGATGAACTTAAGGATGCTGTATATAACCCCTTGTTTACTCCTCAAGACATAGAAAAACGCTCAGATTATGGATTAGTTGCAGAGCTAACAGATTCAAAGGGAGTTAATTATCTGGGAAGTATCACCAATTGGGATAAGGAAGGATGCTTTATAAATATTCTTAATAATAATTCAATTCCAAGAAATGAGGTTGATTTTAAGCTCAAATTGAAAGGGGTTTTATTTTGCCAGAAGGGCAGAGTTGTTTCTAATTATGATAGAGGAGTAGGAGTTAAAATTAATTTAGATAAACAAGTTGATCAGGAGTATAATTGGACTGAGCTTTATGAGCTCATCAATGATATGGGTTTTAGCCCCAGGTTAACATAGGACAAGAATGAAAATTTATTTAGTTTTAGTACTATTGGCCATAATATCTTGTAGTTTTGATTCTGGACCAGAGAAGGCCTTAAAGAATTTCATCAACTATAGTATTTCCGACGACCAAGAGCGAAGTTATTATATGGAGAATACTACAGGAAATATGTTGAGTTTTTATAACAAATTAAACGATGAGGAATTTGAAGAAGTTAAAAAGACTGGGATTGAACGGATAAAACGAATAGAGATCAATTTAAGTAAATGTAGCGAGACAAACTGTTCAATTACCTACACGCTGAAATATACAAAAGATAAAGGTTCTGAGAATGAAGCCGATTCTGAAGTAAGAAAAATCGCTGAGTTAGAAAAGCAAGAGGGCATTTGGAAGATAGCCGATGTTCTTAATATAAAAACCTATATAGAGGCAAAAGTACCCCTAAATCCCTAATGTTATTCCCTATAAAGTTCGAATAGAGCTTTATATGAGGAATAAATATCTTGAAGACCCTTTAATTAGTCAGTTAATGGAAGAAACTTATGCCATGGGTTCGATAAGTGAAGATAAAAACTCCCATGAGAGTTTAAACTTTTATTTTGAAGATCAAAATAAAGTCATAGGGTCGAAAGATAAAATGGCCTATTTTGAATTCAATCTTAATAAAAAAGAGATTCTCTTTTTTAATTTATCCAATTTAAAAAATAAAAAAACTTTCAGATGTATAATAGCGGGCTACCTAATTGACTTTCCGTATGAGTGGTCTCAATTCAAATATCTTGATAAGTTCATGTCTTCTATTGGTAGAGGTATTACCAAAATATCTCCTGAAAATGATGAGGATAAACTAATAGAAGTCCTACAGCCATTTTGTCCTTATGACTGCGAGATTGCTTTAGTTTGTTACAAATTTAAGACCTACTTAATTTTTGTTCCCACTGGTCACTCAGATATTTTTGAATGGATTGAAACTTTAATAGAACTATAAAGACATATAATATTCTTTAATTTTCAGAGCATCTTCTTCGAGATTAGGGCTATTACAAATTACATAGCCTTTACAGTCGAACTTTTTTAGACTTCTGAATAACGCTTTCCAGTTGAATTCGGATTCATCAAGGTTTAAATGCTTCAAATCACCTTTAGAATTAGAGCTAATACCAGAAATATGAATGTGCATATTATTCAAAGATTTTTCACCTATCTCTTCTTTAAGCCTAGAAAGAACTAGATCGAATTCTTCTTCTGTGTTGAATTCACCTGTTCTGGCATAAAGGTGAGAGAAGTCCATGCAGGGGCTACAGGAGTTTATACTTTTAGTTAAACTAATAAGCTCATCTAGCGAGCCAAACTGCGATGTTTTACCTGTAAGCTCAGGTCTAAGTTCAATTTCTATATCAAGTCGGCCGAGCCTTTCTTCGATCACATTGAGACTTTTCTCAACAAGATCGAAAACATCATAAGGGCTATCCTTCATGTAAAAAGCAGCATGGAAGGTCATAGACTCAGCACCGCAAAGATCGGAGATCTTTGCAGTTTGGATAATTCTTTCAACTGAGGAGTCAATCTTATCCTGCTCTCTAGCATTAAGATTAATATAGTAAGGGCCGTGTGAGGTAAGAGGAACATTAAGCTCATAGGAGACCTTTCTAAGGCCAGATGAAACTTCTTCTTTCATCCTTACCCCATGAGCAAACTCTAATTGCATACAATCAAGACCTAAGTTGTGAACTTGCTTTACCCCCTCGATTGGGTTGTTTTTTTTAGGGGTTGAGTTTGGTACTCCAGCAGTTCCAAATAACAGTCTATCCATTTGCATCGCAGATTACTCCTTAAAGGCTAAAAACAAAGACTCTATAGCATGACCGCCTATTGTAAAGACGCGCTACTGTCATATATCCTGTAAATTCAATAGGTTATAGTCCGTTTGTTTATTCGCATATAATTGCTGCGTTATAGCCCTTTTCAAAGTAATTGTCTATAATTACCTCCGACCCCTAAAACAATTATTAACGCGGAGTATAATTTGAGGGCCCTTTCCATTTTCTTTTTACTCTTATTCTGGGTTACCCCCTTTGTCACAATATCCTCACTTCTATGGGCCGTTGCAGGTCCTGTTCTAGGGCTTTCCTTGGCCTTCCTATCCCTAATAGCTATATTGTTATTTATGGAGCAACTTTTGATATCACTTTCAGGTGCCGTACCTGTTAGTGATCAAGCTGTATTAGATCGTTTCAATGCTCAAGTATTCCAACTTGGTTTAAATCCAAAAAAACTTTACTATACTGAAAAATTCAAAGGAAACCTTTTTGATTTACCAAGTATCCTAAACTCCAAAGGGATTTTAATTTCAAAGGACCTTATGGATAAGCTTTCAGGGAAAGAACAGGAAATACTTTTCTATGGAGTTCTCTATAAATCTGAATTTATGGATGGCTTCATCGACAAGCTAGGAGCTATACTATTTTCGATTATTCGCTTTCCTGAAAATATTCTTAGTTATTCAAATAAAAAAGTCGGATTTTTCTTTTATCTCATTTTTAAGTTTTTACTTTCGCCTTTGGAAATACTTGAGAAGAAATTTTTTGATAAAGAGAACATATCAAAAAGGATTGCGGATCACTTCTCCCGGATAGGCAAGGATTCTATGGTATTAATCTCATTAGGTGATAAAATTAAAATCAGTAATGATGGGGAGTTAGGGACTAGAAGCTTTTCCAGTAGTTTAATTTATAAGTTCTCTTTTTGGCCTAACGACGCGATTGATCTCTATGACTTGTTTTTTGATCTTGCTCCCGAAAATAAGCAAAGTTGGAAGTCGATATAATAAATGGAAAGCAAAGAAAAAAAAATTTGGGATATTTCAAACTTTTACCCTCTCTTTTTTACAATCGTTTTTATCGTAATTTTATTTCAATACCCTTTTAGCTCGCTCGAGGCGATTTTCTATGATCTAAGAACTAAGCTTGATATAGGCATTCAGGAAGATGATGAAGTAATAATTATTTCTTTAGATGAAACAAGTGATCAATTTATAGGAGATCAATATCCTTACACATATGCAACTCACGTGCGTATGTTAGAAAAACTAATTGATTCTAAACCTAAGATTATTAATTATTTGATCGGATTTCTTGAACCAAAATCAGGAATTGACGAGCAAAATCTCAAACACTTTAAGTCACTCATTGGTACTTTTAAAAGAGATGGTGGCTATTTTAGATTTGGGGTAATTACAGATACCTTTGGTATCAAGAACCCACCTAAGTCTTTAAATGACGTAGGTCACTCCTTGGCCATTTTAAATGTAGATGAAGCTAATTTTTCTAAGGATGGAGTTAGTAGGCGCGCCATTTTGAACGTAAGTGGTGAAAATAGTCTCCATCTCTGGACAGCAAATAAATATCGAAACCTCAATGGTCTCAAAGAGATGACCCCAACCGAATACAAAGGCTCATATTATCAGCCTGAGGCAGATGCGACCTTTAGTTTATTTAGGTATTCTGCCAGCCCAAGGTCCGAGTATTCTAAATTGAAAGTCATACCATTTCATAGAGTTATTGGAGGTAATTTCCCAAAAGACTTTTTCAAAAATAAAATTGTTCTAATAGGTCCGAGCTATGTTGGAAATCCGAGTGACTTTATCCTTACTCCTTTTAATAGAGAGAGGTTTGAAACACCTAAACTAAATGTTCATGCTAGAATTATTCAAGCATTGATCAAAGGAAAGACTGTTTATAGGGTACCTATCGAGGTGACTTATGCCATTGCAATTCTAATTACAATAATCTTATCTTTTTCAATAACCAAAACAAAACCAACTTATGGTTTAGCATTAACATTTTTTCTTATGGTTAGTGTCTTGTTTATTTCTTACCTTCTCTACATAAGCTTAGGACTTTGGCTATATACAATACATATAATTTTAACAATTTTTGTCGTTTACTATATATGGATACCTTTTCGTGCCATTGGAGAGTATCAAACCAGGTTTGCTATTGAAGAAGAAACTAAACTTTTAAGAAAAGTCGAGAATTTGAAACAAAATTTTATCTCCTTAATGAGTCATGATTTAAAGACTCCAGTAGCTAAAATTGCAGGATTGGCCGATATTATGATTCAGCATAATAAAGGAAACGAAAACAATATTAAAAACTTAAAAACAATTGTTGAGAGTACCAAAGAGCTAAATAAATTTATTACCTCTATCTTAGATCTTACTAAGATTGAATCTAGAAATATCACTCTAAATCAGGTTTCTAAAGATATTAATACTATCATGGAGACCATAGTAGATGAGTTACGATTTGAGGCCCAACAAAAAAACGTTCATTTAAATCTTGAATTGGCGCCGCTCTATCCAATCAAGATAGACCCGATCCTCATAAAAAGAGTTTTTCACAACCTTGTTGAAAATGCCCTAAAATATTCTGGCGATGGAAAAAACGTTGTTATTAAGACTTGGGATGATGAAAAATTCGTATATATTGTTGTTAGCGATAATGGAGTGGGAATAGCTCCTGAAGACCTTGACCATGTGTTTGATAAATTTTATAGAGTTAAAAATGATGCTAGCCATAAAATAAAGGGAACTGGCCTAGGGTTATATCTCGTTAGATACTTTGTGGAGTTACATGGGGGACATATCAAAGTAGAATCTGAACGCAACAAAGGAACGACCTTTACGGTTCAGCTTAAAAATGAATAGGAGAAAAAATGCAAACAGTACTAGTCGTAGATGATGATAAAGTCCTACAGGATTCCGTTAGACAGGCATTAGAGTATCATCATTTCAAAGTTGATGTTGCAGATAATGGAAAACAAGCACTTTCTAAAGTTCATCAGAGTAAGTATGACCTAGTTGTCATGGATGTAAACATGCCTGAAATGGATGGGCTAGAAGCATTAACTGAGATTAAAAAGTTCGACCCATCGATAATAGTTCTCATTTTGACGGCATATTCTAATGTTCAGGACGCGGTGAAGGCCGTTAAAGAAGGGGCCTATAATTATCTTGAAAAACCAATTACTTCTGAAAATCTAGTTGCTCTTATTAAACGTGCCCTAAAGGCCAGAAGTCTTGTAGAGACTTCTGTATTTTCTGCTCCAAAATTATCCCTTGGTGAAGACACAAGTGATGAATTTGTTGGTGAGTCAGATGTCATGCAAAAGGTTTTTAACGTCATTTCCAAGTTGGCCAAAGTAAATACTCCTGTTCTCATTAGAGGGGAGTCTGGAACTGGTAAAGAATTAGTTGCTAAGGCCATTCATTTCAATGGCCCAAGAAAAGATGAAAAGTTTGTTACAATAAACTTAGCTGCTATACCTGATGATCTCATTGAATCAGAACTGTTTGGCCATGAAAAAGGAGCATTTACCGGAGCGACAGAAAGAAAAGCGGGTAAATTTCAGTTTGCTGATGGTGGAACTATTTTTTTAGATGAAATTGGTGATATTAGTCCAAGTATGCAGGTTAAACTTTTAAGGGTTTTACAAGAGCAGAGTTTTACCCCCGTTGGCTCTAATAGAAATGTACAAGTTGATGTTAGGATCATAGCAGCTTCTCATAAACCTTTTGAAGAAATGATAAAGACTAAGGACTTTAGAGAAGATCTTTTTTATCGTTTAAATGTTCTTCCTGTTTATTTACCTCCATTAAGAGAAAGAAAATCAGATATTCCCTTTTTGGTAAATTACTATCTTAATTATTTTAATTCTCATCATCATATGGATATATCCTCTGTCTCTGATGAGGCCATGGAAATTTTAAAAAACTATTCTTGGCCAGGAAATATTAGAGAGCTTAGAAATGTTATTGAGCATGCATTTATTATAGAAACGGGCTCTGATATTAAAGTATCCGCTCTACCAACTTCCGTTCTTAATGGACCAAAGGCAGAAGACCTCGCTATCAATGAAGAAAGTGAAGTTCAAATAGATGTTAAAGAAATTCAGAACTCTATTTTAGATAATACACCATCAACAACAATCAGTAATGGGTACTCCTTTTCTTTTGCTGCAGATGTAGATGATAATGATCAAATGAGATTAGATTTTCAGGAAGCCAAAGATATTTTTGAGAGAGAATTTATTGTTTATGCTCTCAAATTAAACAATGGGAAAATTAATCAAACGGCCTTAAAAGCTAATATTCCTAAGAAAACACTACTGAGAAAAATAGAAAAATATGAAATTAATCCCAAGGATTTTTATTAAATGAATAGAATATGGACATGGGCCTTGATGATCGCGGCCTTAATTCTCATCGATCAGTTTAGTAAAGGTATTATTGAGCAACACTATCGATTAGGAGAATCGACAGAGATCATTTCGGGATTTTTTAATATAACTTACGTCAGAAATACTGGTGCTGCTTTTGGTATGGGAGCAAATGCTGCGGAAATTTGGAGAAAAATCCTTTTTCTTTTTATACCTGTTTTGGCCTGCTTTTATATATTATATCTTATTTGGACAGCGAGAAAAGAGAGGTATATTTTAGGTTTAAGTTATAGTCTTATCCTTGCAGGGGCCATTGGAAATCTCATTGATCGTTTTTCTTTGGGATATGTTGTGGATATGTTTGATTTTTATATAAAGAGTTCTCACTTCCCTGCTTTTAATGTTGCAGATGCTTGTATTTCAATAGCTGCAGGACTTTTGATAATCGATTACTTTATGGAGTTGAAGAAAACTAAGACAAAAGAGGCCTAGTGTATCCGATTATCTTTGATTCAGCTTCTTTTACTCTTTATTCTTATCCTTTGTTTATGGGGCTTTCTTGGGGATTGGCCTATAGACTTTCACAGCACTTTCTTGAAAAATTGGCCATATCGGGAAAAGGATTTATGGGCCTTTTTTGGGGGATATTTCTATTTTCCTGGATTGGTTCAAAAGCTTTTTTTCTTGCTTTTTCCTCTGGTGGTGAATTAATCCAACACTCTAGAAGTTTATCGTTTTGGCTTGGTGGTGGCTTTGTATTTTACGGTGGCTTGATATTTGGTGCACTCTACCTCCTTTTTTATTGCCTTATTTTAAAAAAGTTCCCTTTTAGAAAAACCTATATTTTACTCGCTCCCCTTTCTTTTGGTCACGCATTAGGCAGGATAGGTTGCTTTCTAGCAGGTTGTTGTTTCGGGGTAAAAACTCACTTGCCATGGGGTGTGTATTTACATGGACAACATCGTCATCCAGTTCAACTCTATGAAACGGTTGGTTTATTATTTATAGGTGGGATTATAACAAAGCTCATGCTGAGCTCTAGAACAGATGGAAGAAAATTAATCGTAATATATATTCTTAGTTATGCACTACTAAGATTTGTACTTGAGTTTTTTCGAGGCGATATTATTAGAGGTCTCTATATTGGCGGAGTATCTAGCTCACAGTTAATATCAATTGTATTATTTTTGATTTTGTTAATACCGTTAAAAAGGCTTAATAGTCATAAGTGAACTTATACTGAAGCGGCCAACTTATCTTTAAGCTCTTCAAGATCGTTTTCAGGTATATAAAGTTTTGAACTAATTGTCTCGTTCGACCAGGCCATAAATGCATCATTAGAATCATACATCATGATAGTTTCCCATGGACAATCTTGTG
>JAURDE010000079.1 GCA_030828105.1 Bdellovibrionota bacterium
AAGCCAAGAAAGAGTCCTTCAAATGAATGCTATGGCCAATAAATCAACAGTAGTTGGAAATAAGGTTAGTAGTAAGTCTTTTGAAAAGTTAAAGAAGATGCTTTAAACAAAAAAAATCATGCCATCAATTCAATAATAATGACCAAGCTCTTTAAAGCTTGGTCACCCTTATTAATTATCAATGTATAAAAGTTTAGAGACGGTCAAAGATATTAGGGGCCCTTCTTGAAGGGATGAGAGGATAAAATCTTTGGGCCTCATCATACATCCAGTTATAGAGACTATCATCAAAGTCTGATAAGTCCTGATCCCCTTTAAGAAGATCAATGTTCTTTTTAAAGGTGTTGTATAATTCGTAAGATGCCTTTTTTCTTCTTCTGGTATAATTGGGTTGATTAACAAAAAGGTCAGACATAAGTAAGCCTATAAACTCAGACCTTAGATCCTTTCCAGCATCATTAATAAATTGATATTTAAAGTCAAAAAACTCTGTTTGATCATTTAATGTAAAAAGAACGTCACTTGTTCTAGTGAAAAGAGTCTTTTTAATCCAGTCCATAACGGTAACTTCCATTGACTTAGAATAATAAGCAAATTTAGTCTTGGATAAAATATTGGAGAGTTTTATGAGAAGCTCTCTTTCTAGACGATGAGAATACTTTTTAGCTTTTTCCTTAATGAGTTCTATTTCATTTTCCTCAAATTTAGAAGAATATGGTGCCATATATTCAATGAAACGCTTATCGAAGTTATATTTGAATCTTATGTCTCCATCAATATGTAGGTAGAAAGGAAATAAGGCCGCTTTTGTTAATCCACCATAATTTTTGAAACTTTTCTTAATATAATTAACAGTGTTTTCCTTAACCTCTTCATTGTTAAAGTCATTAATGTAGGGGAAATTATTTTCAACCTTTAGGAAACGTGCATCCTTCGAAGCCATTTTAATAAGCTTTTCCCATTTCTTGGCCATCCAGTTCGCCAGAGCTTCTGGAGACAATTTAATAGATTCAATTTTTTTAATTCTTTCATCGGCGTCAAGGTATTCCCAAACAAGAGAATCATCATCCTTCTTTTCTGTCAGAGAAATGAAGGAATTAAATAGATAAAAAGGTGAATAATTTACCGCATATTCAAATGATTCTATTGCACTTGAAGCTGGGTTATTAAACTGATCCCAACGCTCACAATCTAAGTATTTACTAACATGCGAGTCAGTACAAAAAAGAGGAATTTCAAACTCTTCAATTTTTTTCTTACTGTAACCCCACTGAATTGCAACTTTATCGTAATCTAAAACTGGGTGCGCCTTTCTTATTTTGGCCCCATTAAAAGAGGAAACGAGAAGAGAAGTATAGTCCATTAGGGTTGTCGACACAGTATAATTTTCTGGAACAATGTCTTTTAGAATATAGTCTTTGAGAAGGTGCTTCCATTGCTGTTGAGAAATATTTCCTTCGACAGTTCCAGCAAAATTATGTCTCAAACCTAGAGTATGTCCAACCTCATGTGCCACAACTGCTGTAATATGATCTTGTGATATTCTTCTTATAATGGCCTCTTGTTCCTTTTTTGGTAGCTCAATCACCTCGTTTAAAGACTGTGATAAACCATGAGTCATTACATGATGGGCATCAAGATCACAGAGGTGATGTTCATTGAAACCTTTTAGTGCGAGAACCTTTTTTTGATTCTCTTCCTTTTTTTCAAGAGTAAGTCTTAAAAGAGTTTCTTTAGCTTCTTTAACACTGCTAAGAGCAAAGCTAGAAGTCATATAAACTGTTGAATTGAGTGTTTGTCCTGTAAGAGGATCAGCTTGAATATTTGCGTAGGCAAAACCCGCTGTGGACCAGTCAACCCATTGTACAAGATTAAGGTTTGGGTCATGTGGTGTTCTGTCATCTTTTAGGACTTCGACTTTTATCAAGTCTTTTCCAAATGCCTTATTCCAGTAGAGAACCCCATCTATAACAGCATTCATATATTCTTTTGGAGTATTTGCAGAAATGAAATAGGTTATAGGCTTATTTTCATCATATTTTAAGATATAGTAGTTTTTTACTTTATCTCTATCTGTGGCACCAGGGTCGAGAATAGGGTGGGTTTCAAAATATCCAATATTTTTTAGTAGTGTTGATCTTTTAGGTCCAAATGTTTTCGAAGGTTGATAAAGACTAAGCTCATACTTCATTCTATAGGTCTTATTAGAAACCCTTATAAATTGATCAATGAAAACATAGTTTTCTTGGTTTTCAACTTTTTCAATAAAGCTATCATCGATTTCAATGGCAGAGTCTTCATTATCAACATTATAGTCTGAGCTATGCATACTACCTTGAATAAGAAGTGTGCTCATACCTTTATCAAAATCAAAGGCAATCTCTTCGTTGTTTTCAAAAATTATGGGAAATGATGCGAGAAGTACTTTGGTTTTAAGAGACTCGGATATCATGAGTCCTTTTGTATTCTCAAACATAAAAATTTTATTTTCCCTTCTTTGGAAATAAACAATTTTAGATTTAAGAGATGAACCTGTGGCAACAGGATATCCGTATATTCTTGAAGCAATGAGAAGAAAGTCTTTATCTAATGCGCTCTTTTTAAGGATGACATCATATGATGTATTTATCGATTTTTCAGAACTGATAACTCCGTAGATTAAAGGTGAGGCGGAGAATAGGTTACAGCTTAATAGAAGAGAAATAAAAAATGTGAATCTTTTCATAATATTAACCAATTGTTTAAACGTCGCATGATGGACTAAATAGGTTAAAAAATATAGGTTGTTCATGCCTAAGCGGTCAATAGTAAATAAAAATAAGTTGTGGATTATGAAAGAAAATGTTGCGAAATTGTTACTTGATGTGGGATGCGTTAAGATATCCCCATCAAAACCTTTTACTTATGCGTCAGGTCTAAAAGGGCCAATATACTGTGATAACAGAAAAATATTGAGTCATCCTAAAAGTCGAGCAGAGATTGTAGGTAATCTCAAGGAGTTGGTCGTATCTTTAGATCTGGATTTCGATCATTTCGCGGGCCTTGCAACCGCAGGTATACCCCATGCAGCATTTTTGGCCCATGAGCTAAATAAATCTATGGTCTACGTAAGAAGTAAGCCAAAAGGTCATGGTAAAGGAAATCAGGTTGAAGGTGACTATAAAGAAGGTGATAAAGTCCTTCTTGTAGAAGATCTCGTTAATCAGGCCAGTAGTCTTGTTGATGCTGTTAATGGCGTCAAAAAGGAAGGTTTAGAGGTAGTTGGTTGTGTTTGTATTGTCGACTATCAAATGGACGCGGCCAAAAAACGCTTAGAAGATATGGGAATAAAGTTATTTTCTTTAACTAACTTTGAAAATCTTGTTAAGGTACTCAACGAAAAGAGTCAGCTAACCGAACAGGAAAATGAACTTCTCATTTCTTGGCACAAAGATCCCAAGAATTGGGAATGTATTTAATTATTTAGACAGAAATTTAAAAATATATCAATTTATGAGGGGAAGTTATGGCCAGCGCAAAAATAGTCATTGATGGGAAAACATATGAGGTGCCCATAATTGAGGGAACTGAAGGTGAAAGGGCCATTGATATTAGTAAGCTTAGGGCCGAAAGTAAGGTTATCACTTACGATAATGGATTTGGTAACACAGGTTCGTGTCAATCTGCAGTAACCTTTCTTAATGGAGAAAAAGGTATTCTTCATTACAGAGGATATCCGATAGAGCAGCTGGCCGAAAAATCAACCTTTGTTGAATGTTCATATTTGCTCAATTATGGCGAGTTACCAAAGAAATCAGAACTAAGGAAATTTGATAAGGCCATTCGATCTAGTGGAAAAATACCAAAAGGTATTAAAGATATTATTGATTCTTTTCCCAAAAAGGCCCACCCTATGGCGGTGTGCTCTTCTTCAATGGTGGCCCTTTCGGGTTTTTATCCTGAGTTAAATGATGTTCTCGAATTAGATGACAAGAAAAAGATGAGCATTATAACCCAATTGATGGGTCAAATCTTAACCATGTCAACGAGGTTCTATAGAAACAGTCAAGGTAAGGCACCGAGAAATCCAAAAGAAGATTTAGATTATTGCTCTAACTTTCTTTATATGATGGGAATGAAACCAGACCCAGAACTGGCAAAGGCGCTAGATACACTACTTATTCTTCACGCGGATCATGAACAAAACTGTTCGGCCTCAACAGCTAGAGTTATAGGTTCAGCACACGCAAATGTTTTTGCCTCTATTTCTGGAGGGATTGATGCCTTATGGGGACCTCTACATGGTGGTGCTAATCAAGCTGTTTTAGAGATGCTCGAACAGATTCAAAAAGATGGTGGAGATTCTAAAAAGGCCTTACAAAGGGCCAAAAATAAAGAAGATTCTTTTAGGCTTATGGGATTTGGACATAGAGTTTATAAAAACTTTGATCCACGTGCAAAAATTATTAAAAAAGCCTGTGATACCGTACTTTCTAAATTAGGAGTTAAAGATCCTTTACTAGATATCGCTAGGGCCCTAGAAGAAGAGGCCCTTAAAGACCCTTACTTCGTAGAAAGAAAACTTTATCCTAATGTCGATTTTTACTCAGGAATTATTTATAGGGCCTTAGGAATACCTACAAATATGTTTACTGTGATGTTTGCTATTGGGCGTTTACCAGGTTGGTTATCACAATGGAAGGAAATGCTTGAATTTAAGGGAACAAAAATTGTAAGGCCAAGACAAATCTATGTGGGTGAAAACCACAGAGATTACCTTGATATAAAAAAGAGATAATTGGACTACTCAAAATTAAGAGACCTTCTTTTATGCCCTCTTGATGATTCTGACCTAGTCAGGAGGGTAAAGCTTTTAAGTGAAAACTTTACTACGAGAAGAGAAAAAATAGGGGAGTATACTCTCGATAAGAAGCAAGTTTCAGCGTA
This sequence comes from Bdellovibrionota bacterium, assembly GCA_030828105.1. Taxonomy (GTDB): domain Bacteria; phylum Bdellovibrionota; class Bacteriovoracia; order Bacteriovoracales; family Bacteriovoracaceae; genus JAURDE01. The sequence goes on from JAURDE010000079.1 coordinate 4,927, forward strand.
CACAGCATTTTATCTCCCTACAAATATACCTAAGATAAACTTCTTACTTAATCAGCTTCCCTCAGAAGTGCGAGAAAATATAAAAAAATGTTCTCTTATTGATTATGGTACAGGACCTGGAACTTATGCTTTAGGTTTTTGTGATTATTTTGAGCAATTACCTGATATTCATTTAATTGATCAATCTTCATTGATGCTTGATCAGGCAAAAAAATTGTTTTCGGAATTTTTTCCAAACCAAAAGATACATGCAGGAAGTTCTCTTTCTGATACCGGCAGGGAGAGTCTTTTATTTTTTGGAAATAGTCTCAATGAAATACCCCTAAACGAACTTTGGGATATTTTAGAAAAGGTAAGACCTAAGTATTTTGCTTTTATTGAACCAGGAACGAGAGAGTTTTTTAGTAAGGCCTTAGATATTCGCCGTGGTATGGGGCAAAGAGGGTATGCCTCTCATTTTCCTTGCCCTTCACTTAATTACTCATGCCCTTTAGAGAAGAAAAAAGACGATGATTGGTGTCACCAGATCATTCACGTTACACACGATCAAGAAATTGAGAGAATATCTCAAATGGCGAAATTAGATAGAAGGACACTTCCTTTTATTGCCCACTTATATGAACTCGAAGGTCAATGTGAGAAACCATCCAACAGTGGCCGCTTAATTAGAATCATAAAAGAAACTAAGTTTAGTTATATATGGGAATTATGCCTACAGGATGAGAACCTTAAAAATATTAAGGTTGAGCTATTGAAAAAAACAATAGATAAAAAAAAGATAAAGAAGCTTTCTGTTGGGATTGAGGTGAGTTTTAGAATATTGAAAACTCTTGAGAATAATACTTATCGGGTTGAGATCCTCAACCTTGATAATCTTTAACAAAAAAAAGTGGGCCTTAAAAGACCCACGATTTAATTTCTTAAAAAAAAACCGACTACTTCTTCTTGGCCTTAATTTTTGCCAATTTTTCAGCGTAAGCTCCACCAAATTTTTTGTTGAATTTCTCAATACGACCTTCGGTATCAAGAACCTTTTGCTTACCAGTATAGAAAGGGTGGCAGTTTGAACAGATATCAATCTTTTTAAGTTCAACAGTACTTTTTGTGTTAAATGTCGCTCCACATACGCATTCTACATTTACATCATGAAGAGTTGGATGAATTCCAGGTTTCATATTTCTTAACCTTTGTTATGGCCTAAGTTGCTAATATACAACAGGCAACTCTCTAAATTAGACAGTGGAATTTCGCTTAATTTGAACTTATTGTCAATGAATTAATGGGCCGTACAGGTACCGCACCCTCCATCGTCTTTTACTTCTTTTCCGGCAATGAAGTCAAAATGAGAAAATCGTTCATTGATGTATTGGATAGCATCACTAAGTACTTGAAATTCCTGTTGGTAAAACTCATGCTTGGCCTCAAGGTCGGTACTGGTTACAAAATAGAGCTCATCATTTTCCAGGTCGGCCCCCATGTAAATTTGTACCCTAAGGTTTCCATTCTTATAATATGAGTAATTCCAGTTAGTTAGATCAATATTCATATATCTGCCTTTAGCATAAAATTGTAGTGATTATCCCTTATCATATTTCAGTTGTCATCTTGTAGTTTAAGTTGTAATTTTTGCTGCTTTATTAAGGGTAATTTGGAGGATATTGTGGCAGCAAAAGGACCTAGAGTTATTATTCATCTTGAGTGTACAACTTGTAGAAGTGCTGAGACCCCAGGGGTTTCTAGATACTCAAGCACTAAAAATAAGAAAACAACTCCTGAAAGATTGGAGCTTAAGAAGTATTGTCGTTTCGAAAGAAAGCATACTTTACACAAAGAAATTAAATAATTTAGAGCGCCCTTTATCTTGTGGGCGCTTTTCTCATTTTAAAAAGATAGCTTTTTCTTACTAGAAGCTAGCAGGTGGTATTCACTTACAACGAACAGGTTTATTTGCTCTTTCTGTATAAGGAAAGGATGTTTTTTATTGGATGCTTTAATCGCAAAGCTCTCTCTTTTATCAATATTTAAATCAGGCAAAGAAAAGATTAACCAAGTTATCGTGTAGCTGTGTTCATTGCCTGAGTTGTCTTTTAATTTAACTAAATAACGTGGGTTCTGAATAAGTTTATCAAGACCTTTTTCAAGCTTTTCACTCATTTGATCCATAATAAGGTTACTTTTTAAAGCACTTAATTGATTTAGATAATAATTAACTCTGTCTGAGGATAAAGTCTTGCCTGTTTTAAGCCCAATCCAACTCCCTTTGTTACTTTTAACCCCAAATACAAGGTTTTTGATTTTCCCTTTGGATGCACTATAAATTTTTAACTCTGAGATATCTGAGGCGCTTAAAGTGAAGACTCTTGAATTGATAAAACTTGAAAGATCATATCGCTCGAAGGGCTCCTCAAAAAGAGCAGTTTGGTAAATATAGTTCTTACTACTATGGTTGATATAAGTGGATTTTGTAATAGAGTCGATTAGACCATGATCAATTTGAAATGATTTACCATTGATATCAGTAAGCTTAACTGAAATGAGAGGAGGGTTTAAGGAAAAGTTACTTATATTTATAGGGTCTTTAGAGAAAATTCTCTTGATTTTAATTCCCTCAATATTTTTAATTATTTTCTCAACAATTTGAGCTTTTGCTTGCAGCGCTCTTGGTTGTGTTATTTTCCAACCCAAAGAATCTTTTTTTAGTACGACTTCACCTAGTCCATTTTTAAATACCATTTCTACAGTTTGATTAAGGTCACCAAGCTTAAAAAGACTTGTATACTCAGTGCTAATATTATCAGTTTTTAAAGGGGCCCGGAAAAACTCAGTTATAAGAGCACTGACAAGAAGCGTTGTGCCAAATACTCCAAGTAAGATAGTCGAGAAATTATTCCTGTTAAACCTTAATTTTATCAACATGTTTGCAATATTATCTTGATTTCCCATTAACGTATAGGGAATATGCTTTTATTACGTAGAATAAGGAAGTGCGTTATGTGGTTATTTGAATTATTTATTGAGGGTGGCTTTATCATGTGGCCTCTTTTGATATGTTCTTTACTTGTATGGGCAGTGGCCATTGAGAGATGGTTTTATATAAATAAATTCAAGGTACAATCTTCAATGGTTTACTCAAATGCTCTAGATCTTTTACAGCAAAAAAAATGGGAAGAGTTAAAAGGAGTTTCTCGATCTGTTAATCCGCTTATCCAAAAGGTTTACTTTAATTTACTTGATAATGGTAGAGGATCTATTTTGTGGAAGAATAATATTGAACGAAGATTTCAGGAAACACAAGTTGGTTTAAAAAAGTATTTATGGATTTTAGGTACAATTGGAAACCTAGCACCATTTATCGGGCTTTTTGGTACGGTTGTAGGAATTATAAAATCTTTTGAATCAATAGCGAGTACAGGAAAAAGCGGATTTTCAGTGGTGTCAGCTGGTTTAGCCGAGGCATTAATTGCAACCGCAGCTGGAATCATAGTCGCAGTTATTTCTGTTATGTTTTTTAACTATTTCCAAACAAAAATAAGAAATCTATCTCTGAGTTTTAAAAACGAAGTAGAAGAGGTTAGAGATCTATTGCTGGAAGAAAATTAATGGCCTCTCAACAACATACTGATAATGATAATGAGATAGTGAGTGATATTAATATGACTCCTTTTATTGATATCATGTTAGTTCTTCTCATAATATTCATGGTTAGTTCTTCTGTAGGTTTGGAGACTGGTCTCGATATAGAAGTTCCAAAGTCATCTAAGAGTGAAGCTTCAAAAGGAGATCCAAAGGCGGTTGTTGTTAGTTTGGATGATCAAGGAAAACTTTTCGTAGAAAATCAATCTGTTAGTGAAGTTGAGTTTATCAAGCAGGTAAAAATTTCAATGGATAAGAAACAAACTGCATTGGTAATATTTCAGGGAGATAAAAGCTCTTCTCTTGGTACGACTGTTAAAGTAATGGAGTGGATTAAAAAGGCAGGGGCAAAAAATATTGGTATTGCTACTCAATCAAATTAGAGATCTAAGTCATCTAATTCGTCAGCCTCATCACTTAATTCTTCTTCGTTCTCATCTTCTATTACTTCTTTAACGACGGACTTTGTGTTTGGCCTTGCAATAGTTGGCTCAATAGATTGTAAGAACTCTCTTAATAAAGATCTTTCGCCATCTTTAATGAAATTGAATTCAACATCAAGGCGATAAAGCATTTTCTTATCACTTATCACTCTTGTTTTCATATTTACTTCACGACAATGTGCTACTATTCCAGATACTGAAAATATTTTAGGGACAAGAAATTCTATAACAACGGCCGAACCAAGAACAAACTTATTTGTACAAAATAAAAACATATTATTCATGGTGATTTCGGAGATTATCGTTGTTCCGTAAGCAAGTTTGTCTTCGATTATAAGAGGAGTACGTTGGCTAACTTTTAATTCCTCGCTAGTTTCATCGATCTCTTCATCTTCCTTTTCTTTTGCCGCTTCCTCTCCCTCACTATCGGTTTGCTCTGTATCCTCTTCAGAAGTTTTTTCTTCATTTGATGTTTCATTTTCCTTAAGGAGAGGTGCAATATTTATAGAGTATTCTTGAGTTAAGTCTTCTATGATTTTACTTTTTGCAATTTCAGGATCATTTTTAATTTTTTCTACAATAACGGCTTCAATTTCATCTTGTAGACTCCAAATTCTTAGAGATATTTTTTTTACAAAAAGAGGTTCTTTTGAATGTCCGTGTAAACTAGTCATAACTCTATTTTAAACTAGCTGTAAAAAAAAAACAGACCTTTTCTTCATGGTAAAAGGTTCCTAGTAGTTTGTAGTAACTAACATAAACTAAATTTATAGTATTATAAGAAATAAGTATTTCTTAATTTTGTATCCCCAAATAAGGAGAATATATGTCAAATTTTAAGGCAATTCTAGTGACTTCAGCGTTACTAGGAGGTACCGCTATTGAGGCAAACGAATATGTACCAGGTGAGGTTATCATTAAGTATAAGAAGTCTTATAACATGAGTTCCGTCGTTGACAAGTTGAGCAGTTTAGGTGCCCAATCTGTAAGACCAATAAATGTTAGCTTTGGTAATTTTTATGTTGCAAAGTTCGATACTAAGCATTCAGTTAAAGGAATTATTCAAAACCTAGAATCAGATCCAAACATAGAATACTCAGAGCCAAATTTTATTTATAAGGCCATTGGTAAAAAAGAAGATTTTCTTTATGCGCCCACGGATCCTCAATTTAGCAAACTTTGGGGACTTAACAATACTGGAACAAACGACCCTAATACAAGAAGTGGTGTTGCTGGTGCTGATATTAAAGCATTAAAGGCATGGGAAATTGAAAGAGGGGATAGAAGAGTAAAAATAGCCGTTATAGATACCGGTATTGATTATAATCACAAAGATCTTCGAGATCAGATGTGGGTTAATGAAGCTGAGCTTAATGGAGAAGAAGGCGTTGATGATGATGGTAATGGATATGTTGATGATATTCATGGTTATGACTTTGCCAATAATGATGGTGACCCAATCGATGGACATGGTCACGGTACTCACTGTGCAGGAACAATTGGGGCCTCTCATAATGATGTTGGCGTCGCTGGTGTAATGGAAAATGTTACTTTTATTGCTCTAAAATTTCTCTCAGATCAAGGCAGTGGTTCTACAGAGGGGGCCATAAAGTCAATTGATTATGCTACCAAAATGGGTGTTGATATTATGAGTAACTCTTGGGGTGGTGGGGCCTATTCGGAGGCCTTAAAAGAGGCCATAGAGAGGGCGGCAGAGCAAGGGATTATTTTTACTGCGGCAGCTGGTAACAGTGGTACCAATAATGATTCATCCCCTCACTATCCTTCCAACTATGATGTGATTAATGTGATATCTGTTGCAGCTTCAGATTCATCTGATAATTTGGCCAGCTTTTCATGTTTTGGTTCCAAGACAGTACATATTGCGGCACCAGGAAAAAATATTCTTTCAACAGTTAAAAACAATGGATACGCTGTTTACTCTGGAACCTCAATGGCAACACCTCATGTTTCGGGGGCATTGGGTTTGCTTATCTCTAAGGAAGGTCGACTTCCATTAGAAGAAGTCAGAACAAGAGTCATGGCAACCAGTGATGTTATAAAGAAGTTAAGAGGGAAAGTTATTTCTGGTTCAGGTCGTTTAAATACATATAACCTTTTAACAGACACAAGACCTGAGAGAACTGACCCTAAAGAAAGTGATTGGGTAGATGTTTCTATTGAGAGATGGGAAACGGCCCACCCTTATAATAATAATGCTGATGAAACTCGTACGTATGATGTTGAAGGGGCCAAGTTTCTACGAGTGGTCATTAAGAAGTATGAACTAGAGAACAAGTACGATACGTTAAGTCTTAGAGGAAGTGATAGGGAAGAATCTGTCTCAATTACTGGCGCAGGAGAGAACTTTTACACTAATTACATCACTGGAGATAAACTTAAATTGACTTTTAAGTCGGACAGATCAATCACAAAGTGGGGATTTGTTATCGAAAAAATTCAGGCAGTCTATTAATTAACTTAATAAGGGGAGGCACGAAAGCCTCCTCTTTATCTATCTTTCAACTAGACCGTATTTCACGCCGTATTTTTGAATAAATTTTGAAAGAGAACCAAGCTTATCAAGAGTTCTAATTGCACTAGTAGAAAGCCTTAGTTTAACTGTCTCACCAGATACTGGATCAAATACTCTTTTTGTTTTTAGGTTAACCTCTTGTTGCATCTTAGTTTTAATATTTGAGTGAGAAACTTTGTTCCCGACAAGTCTTCTTTTTCCTGTTAAATCACATCTTCTTGACATAAAAACCTCAATAATATCGTCATTTTAAAGAGGCTCACTATAATATTGTTTGTCAAAAAGAGCAAGGGTATAATTAAATATAAATTCAACAACTTAACGCTTTGCGTGAGGTGCTTATGCTTAGAAAAACAAAAAGAAAGATCATTATTGGCCTTATTCTTGGCTCTGTTCCTCTAGTTTTACTAGCTCAAGAGGGACTATCCAAATATGAGAGAATAGTTAGCCTCGAAGAGCGAGTAAATAAACTAGAACAAGAGGTAGCTGATCTAAAGAGCAAGCTAGTGGATGGCCTTTGATTTAGCCTCTAGAACCTATTCGTAGTTTCTTTAATTTGGCATTTATTGTTTTTTTCTCTTTTTTAAGAGCATTTTCATACTTTTTCATTTCTGGGCCAAGTATGTCTTTTTGAAACTCTTTTCTTCTTTTAGTAGATTGATTTTTAAACTCTCTTTTTAATTGAGTGATCTTTTTTGTAAGGGCCTTATTATTCTTTTTATTGATAAGACTCATCTGAGACTTTAAATTATTTAGTTTTTTTATATAGATTTTACGAAGTTCATGATTCCTTTTTAGGAATTGAAGTTGGTGATTAAATAACTTATTTTCTTGTTCGAGTTTTATTTTGGTATTTTCAGCAATATAGTCTTGATAAATTTGTTGTCTTTTTTTCTGGGTTTCGGGCCTTTTTCTTGGGGCGGCCATTACAGAAAAGGTGAAAAAGAAAAAAATAATACAGATTTTCATAAATGTGTCCTTCCTTGGTTTTCTTTATTTTATATTTTTTTTTC
>JAURDE010000235.1 GCA_030828105.1 Bdellovibrionota bacterium
AGCTTTATTTGTTTATTATCCAACCTCATAAAAGTATTAATTAATTTTTCTCCTGCTATGTCGTTCTGAAAAGGTTCAGACTTCCAATCAATACTTTTTACAAACTCCATCATCTCTTTGGCCTTTTCATTTTCTGGCTCCCTATCTAGAGTAAATAGTAAGTTATTATTAAAGTATTCATGGCCTGGGAAAACGAGTACTTCATCTGGTAAGTTTTGAAAGATATTATCAATGGTTTCATACAAGTACTCTGGGTCTCCACCATTATAGCAGTTACCTACACCTGCATTAAATAAAGTGTCTCCAGTAAATACTGCATAAGGCTTGGACTCTTTTTTCAAAAGAAAGCATAGGTGCGCCATAGTGTGGCCCGGTGTATCAAGCACCTCCAGATCCCATTCTTTTTCTAAAGAAATCATTTCACCACTTTTCAAAAACCTATCTACACTTGCAATTTTACCTTTTGCCTTTTCGTGTGCCCAAACTTCACACCCAGTTCTTTGTTTTAAAAACTCATTACCTCTTGTGTGGTCCGAATGTTCATGTGTATTAATAATGGCCATAAGCTTCTTACTGCCAATAAGGCGGATCAAGTCTTCTCCTTCCCATGGATCTACGATCAATACCTTATTAGAACTTAGTTCAATGATATAATTGAAATTTCTTAACGCATTATCTGTAAATATTTGATGAATTTTCATACGGTCCTTTATAGCTTTTTTAGGTTAGAATTGAAAATTTGCCTGATGAAAAGGCCTAGGATAACATGCGTTGATTGATTAAGGAGTCACAGCGATGCTAAGCGTTACAAACATTACCATATTATTTCTTGCCTTCTTTTTTACAAAAGAAATTATCGAGTTTTATCTTGAATGGAGAAATAAAAAACATATCGAAGCTAATAGGGCCAAAGTCCCATATAAATGTGAAGAAAAAATAAAGCTTGAAGACCACCAAAAGGCTGCAGACTACTCTATTACCAAAATAAATGTTGGCGCAACTTTTAACCTTATATCCATTGCTATCTTTTTATTCTGGACCATCGGTGGTGGCATCAGCCTTCTTGATACATATATAGCTTCTTGGAAGTTTGGACCAATCAACACAGGGATCTTCTTTTTTCTCGCCTTTGGGCTCATCTCAATGATTATCTCTCTTCCTCAGTCCTTATATTCAACTTTTATCGTTGAAGAGAAATATGGTTTTAACAAAACCACTATGAAAACCTTTATTTTAGACAGACTGAAGGGGCTAATTATTGGGTTAATCATAGGGGTACCACTTCTTGCTCTTATCCTATGGATAACACAGTCCTACCCTAAGCATTGGTGGGTTTTAGCCTTTGTTGTCATCACGGCCTTCCAATTCCTCATGTTATGGGCATACCCTGTCCTTATTGCCCCTCTTTTTAATAAGTTTAGTCCAATGGAAGAAAGTGATGTGAAGAAAAAGGTATTGGCCTTGCTTGAGAGAACAGGATTTAAAAGTAATGGTCTTTTTGTCATGAATGCAAGTATGAGAAGTGCTCACGGAAATGCCTATTTCACTGGCTTTGGAAAAAATAAGAGGATTGTATTTTTTGATACTCTAATTAATACATTAGAACCTGATGAGGTTGAGGCCGTCCTGGCACACGAACTTGGTCATTATAAAAAGAAGCATGTTCTCAAGATGCTAATCAGAAGTGTCATTATGGGTTTTATAGGTTTTTGGATTTTAGGGCAGTTATTTAATGAACCCCTATTCTACCAAGGTCATGGTGTAGAGAATATGAGCGCACATGCAGGGCTTCTTTTATTCTCCTTGGTTTCAGGAGTATACACCTTCTTTATCACTCCAATTATGAGTTTTATTTCACGTAAATACGAGTTTGAAGCAGATGAGTTCGCAACTCAAAATGCACAAGGTGGTAAATTAATCTCTGCTCTTATAAAAATGTATAAGGATAATGCTAGCACCCTCACCCCAGACCCTATCTACAGTGGATATCATCATTCTCATCCACCGGCCTTGGTGAGGGTTAGCTATATAGAGGATTTAATTTCTTAAGTCAGTAAGAACTCTAAAAGCGTCTATCCTGCCTTTAGAAACGGTATTTTCTAACCTTCTCGATGTTACAGAAGTTTCGATAACTCTTTCTTTAACATCACTTACAAGAAGTCCTTCTCCCATTGAGAGATGTAGACCTATAATACCACTAACAAATGGGGCGGCCATTGAAGTACCACTTCTTTTTCCATAACGATTCCAAGGTAAAGTAGATAGAATAGAAGTCCCTGGAGCATAAATATGAACGCTCTGTTTACCATAATTTGAAAAACGGGCCTTTGCACCTTTTTTATCA
>JAURDE010000197.1 GCA_030828105.1 Bdellovibrionota bacterium
AAAATATAAAAGTGGCCCAAGATAGCACAGTCCAATGCCTTGATTCCTTCAGAGAGGTTGATGAGTCTCTAGAAAAAATCTTTGTCTTCATTGATGAGATTGCAAAAACTGATGATTTTTAAGTTCTTCCTTCTTTCCACACTCCACTTGTAAATATAAAAGAATATCTTGAATAAGCCCATTGTGAGAGGTTGAACTATTTATAATTTTTATTTGTGGCCATCTAGGGCCCAAGTGATAAAAAAGAGTACATGCATCCACTAGAGCTGCAGATGTTTTATTCATATTGCTCATGACATGTTTTTCAGAAACTGTAAGGGCCCGACAATGGATTACGAATTTATTTAGTGTTTCCTTATTTTTTAGTCGGATGAGATTAAGGTAGGCTTGCGTAATTTTATTCCAAGGCCGCAGAGGGTTTTGGGATAGAGCAATATGTATTTGCTCACGCTCATCTTCATTTATTTTTGTGCTTAGATCCGTTGCACAGTAATGAAAATTGTGTGTTATCCGCTCCTGAGTATCGAGCTTTTCAATATGCTTCTGGAATTGATTATGAGTCTTAAGGATGAGTTTTTTGAGTTCATAAGGAAAGAGTGCCTCTACTTGGGGCTCCCAGATATCTTCAACCCATACAACATTACCTACTTCTTCCTTGTTGTCTAAAATAAGAGGTACCATAAATTCTCCTTAATAATATTATGAAAAGAGTCTTTGATCCTCGTCAAGCGAAAATTCGCTGCATGCGACTTTCCTCATGACTCTTTGAGAGCCTTCGTATAGAATTCACTTCATGACTCAGGAACCTATTAAGTTTTTACTTGCTCTTAGAGTGAAGCATTTAAGAAATGCTAGAGGGATATCTTTAAAAGAATTATCCCATGAGACAGGTCTGTCTCCTTCCTATTTGAACGAAATAGAAAAGGCCAAAAAAATTCCCAAAATGGAAAAGCTAATGATTTTGGCAAAGGCACTAGAAATTGATTTAGATCAGCTGTTGTCTAAAAGTGTCGATGAAAAACTAAGGCCACTCGTTAGTTTTATAGAGAGTCGTTTTTTTAAAGAGTTTCCTCTTGATGTTTTTGGCATGAGTCATTATGAGCTTTATGACCTTATGTCCCATGATCCTATAAAGTTTTCAACACTTCTTAGCGCTCTTCAATCAATGATACGCTCGTATGATCTCAACCTTGAAGATATTCATCATAGTGCTTTAAGAGTGTATCAAGAGTCTCACAAAAACTATTTTGAAGATATTGAGCTGGTTGCAGATGAAGTAAGGAAAAAGATTAAGAGCGTTAATGAAAAAAATGTTCAAGCTATACTCGAAAAGAGGTTTAATTATAATTTCCATAAAAAGTCATTAGATGAAATAAACGATCTCGAAGAATTACGTTCATTATTCATTTTCGAAAATGATAAAAAATACCTCTATGTTAATAATAAGCTTTTAGGGCCACAAAAGCTTTTTGTTTTAGCAAAAGAGCTAGGTTATGAAATATTACAACTTAATCGCTCTCAACAAAAAAGTGAATTAAAGCTTTATAAAGACCTTCTAAATGACTTTAAGGCCTCTTACTTCGCTGGTGCTCTTATTATGGGGGCCAAAGAATTAGTACAAGATATGAAGTCTATCTTTTCTCAAGATGAATTTAGAGAAAGAGAATTTAAAAAACTTATGCTTAAATATGGGGCCAGTAGCGAAGTTTTTCTTAATAGATTAACTCAATTACTACCTCGTTTTTTTAATTTTAATGAATTGTTCTTCCTTAAGCTTGAAAGTAAAAATGCTCATGATAGCCTTGATAACTATGACGTTACCAAAGAACTCCACTTTTCAAAACTCCATGCTCCGCATGGAATTGGTCTCAAAGAGCATTACTGTAGGCGTTGGGTAACCATTACTCTTTTAAAGCAATTAGAGAAAAAGAGAGAAAATGAAACTTTTAAAAGGCCTTTAATAGGCGTTCAAGTTTCTAAAATGATTGAATCTGAAGATGATTACTTTGTTGTCTCTATTGCTAGACCTAATAGATTGAAAAAAAATAAAAACACCTGTTTAACTCTAGGGATTTTAATTAATCAGGAGTTCAAAAAGAGAGTAAAGTTTTGGAGCTGCGAAAAAAATCAATCAAGGGAGGTTTCGCAGACATGCGAGCGTTGTCCCAAAGAGGATTGCTTAGAGAGGGCCTATCCACCTGTTATAGTAGATAAAAAAAGAAGCAGGCAAAGAACTCATAGGGCCATAGAGAAGCTCTTCACATTACATAAATCCAGTAATCAATAGCTTAGCGTTGTTGCGCGTTAATTTCTCTTGAAAAGATCCATATCAGAAGCTATAAACCCTAAAATTTAATGAGGTATTTATAGTGAAAATGATAATCTTCTTTATTTTAATGGGCCTTTTTTTCTCTTTTAAAAAAGTACCAAACTACCCTGTAGAAGTTCAGGCAACTTTTGAAACAACTCCTGTTCCAATGGGAACCCATAGCTCCGATGATACGGCCATTTGGCTTCATCCTAATACTCCTGAAAAAAGTCTTATCTTCGGAGTAAATAAGAACAAGAAAAAAAGAGGCGGTAAAGGTGGTATTGGCCTTTATGATCTTGAGGGAAAAGAAGTCACATTCTACCAAGAAATAAACGGTGAAGTATTAGGTCGGATTAATAATATTGATTTACGTTATGGATTTAAAAAGGGAACAGAAAAAATAGATATTCTTGCAGCTTCTAATAGATCTAAAAGAAATGGGGATTATACAGGGACCTCTCTGTTTGAAATAAAAGGGAATGAAAAAGAGTTAAAGCTTCTTGGCCATTTTCCAATAGTAAATTCCGAAGGAGAACATCTTGAGCCCTATGGCCTTTGTATGGGTAAAGATAATGATAGGTACTATGTATTCTCTCTTCTTGAAAATGGAGAGCTATATAAGCATCAGATTAAATTTGTTAATTCAAAAATAACCCTAGAGCCTATAAGTGTTTTAAGAGTGAGTGATTTTATTAATAAAAGACAAGATTCAATAACGGTTGAAATGGTTACGAAGGATGTTCTTGTCGAATATCAGCAAGGGGAATTTGAATCAGACCAACTACCTGAAGAGCTTGTGAGTGCACTAGAACAAAGACACCAAATGGAAGGCTGTGTAGGTGATGACTTTCACAAGGAACTTTATTTCGGTGTTGAAAAGTTAGGAATCTTCAAGGTTCCCTACAACTCAAATAAACCTCAATTAGTTGCAGAAATATCAAAATCT
>JAURDE010000080.1 GCA_030828105.1 Bdellovibrionota bacterium
AGTTACTGAAGCTACTGAAGTTACTGAAGCTACTGAAGTTACTGAAGCTACTGAAGTTACTGAAGCTACTGAAGTTACTGAAGCTACTGACTCAACTGAAACAACCGAAGAAACTGCTGAAGCTACTGACTCAACTGAAACAACCGAAGAAACTGCTGATGTTCCAGTTGAGATTAATTCCTATAAAGACTGGTATCTCCACTGTTATGTGGAGCCTACTCAGAAAGAAGACCCCGAAATTTACCAAAGCTGGGTAGATAAATGCATTGATATGAAATACGAGTGGGAACCCTTCTATCTGAATGCTACTTCTTGGCCTATAGTAAGCTCTTGGGAGATGGGAGTTGTCTCAACGGGCGCTAAATCATTTATCTTAAATGCGCCAACACTTGATTCAAATTACATTGGAACGGCCGGGGCAGGACACCTTGGTAACGGAAAGATTGTTGTTTTAGGAAGTGAAGACTGGGTCTATTATGAACATGTCCAAGGATTTTCTCCTACAACATTTACCCATCGCAAAGAGACAACTCAAACTATATCAGCATGGTTCACAGAACGAAATCAAACAAGATGGGGTAACAGAGCGGATGAAATGAAAAATGCTCCTATTATTCTTAAAAATATTATCACATGGCTAACAAAAGACTCTGCAACGTCTTATGAAGAAGTAGTCAATCAAGGTGAAAGCTTTAAAGTACTGCAAAACCTAAATCCATATTGGCATGATTGGCACCCCGATTACAAATTAGAGTCAGTTTTCATTGATGTCTTTTCAGAAATGGGATCAGCGCTTAATCCAACTGAGTATCCTCTTGTTGTTATTGCAAGTAGGAAAATTAAAAACCAAAATGACTGGGACTTACTAAAAACCTATGTCGAAAAGGGTGGAAACCTTCTACTTGCTGGTAAATACTGGTGGGGATGGGAAGGAAAAGAAGAAGTTAATAATTTCCTTACACACTTTGATCTTAGTTTCACAGATTTAGTTTATGATATTAAGACAAATTATCCTCTGCCCTCAAAAGAAAGATTGGATATGGTTCAAGATAACCCTTTTGAACTCTATAAACTCATAAAAATGAAAAATTCTGGTTTAGAGGTTGATCCAGTTCTTTTAGAAAAAATATCCAAAAGGATGAATAGACTCTCTAAATACAATGCTCCCACTAATATTAAACCAGTAAGTAAAATTATTGATGAGTTTTCAAACTTAGAAATTACTTATCCCATAATGCCCGGTGATGATGAACAAAAAAGCTTTGCTCTTTATCAGTATCATTTAGGTACTCTTGCTCCACCTCATCCTGTTCCCACAATAGATGTTACTGACTTTCCAGGGAATGTGCCTAGTACTGCTCAAAGGGTGGAGAGAACTTTAACTTTTGATACCTTTGACCAAGATCGAGATGACAATAGAAATTTCAGAATGTTTGTTCCACCACAGAACTGGAAATTCACAGGACTCTATGCTCCTGCTGGCGCAACAATTGATGTAGAAATTCTAGAGGCCTCTGAAGCCGCTCTTAATAACTTTCAAATTCAAATCAACTCCCATAGTGATAACATCATCGAAGGAAAAACAACCAATGGTGAAGTTCATCGCCCCCCCAAAGTATCTACAAATCATTCAAACTTGAAAATCGGTCTAAATAAGATCAGAAATCCTTTTGGTGGTTTAATTATTTTAAAAGGTAAAAATAAAAGTTCATCAGCACTCGTTAAATTAAAAATTAAAAATGCTGTTCAAGCACCTTGGATTAATGAAAACACAACCCTGGAAGAGTTTGAAAACATGAAAACAATTGACGTTCCTTGGGCCGTTATAGAATCCAAGTATACTGTCACTGTGGTTTCTAATAGCTCCTTCAAAACAATATCTGATTTCTCAGCTCTAAGACAGGCCTGGGAACAACAAGCAATTGATCACATGGACCTTGGAGGCCTAAAACCTGACGACTTCAATCCTAAGCATAAATTTTTCTTTAATAAAATGTGGCACGTTGTAGATAAACAAATATCAGCAGGCTATGCCCACTCAGGTCACCCCGCTATGTATCACCCCGATTGGGATGATCCTTTCGTTAATTCCACGAACGTTAGTAATACAGATTGGGGCCTGTATCATGAACAAGGCCACAATATGCAATTTCATGGTAACAGAACGGCCACTGATGGTGAAACTACTAATAATCTTTTTCCACTCTATATTTTTGAAAAGCAAGGTGAGACTCTAAGAAAGAGTGTAAGTGATATTTATGACAGTTACTGGTCTAATCTCCAAAATGGCCCACAAAATATTTATGGACTAGGCCCCTGGCATAATTTAGCCTGGTGGCACCAACTCATTCAGTATTCAAAAACAAGAGCGACTCCAGAGTCCTTAAGAGGCTTTGATATCATTAAGGTCATGTATCGAGATTTTAGAGAGATGAGTGATGAAGATTATAAGTCTTTAAATACAGACTCAAAAAGAACGGATCACCTTTGCCTCATGTTTTCAAATTATCTAAAGCTCAATCTTATCTCATTTTTTGAGAGGTGGGGCAGGAATATATCTGATAGTATGAAGGCCCGGATAAATCAGCTTAACCTACCTGAGCCTGAGCCTGCTGTATGGACTTATAAACCTTAGTCAATTTCCTTTTTAAATCGTTCTCTGATGCGGACTTTTCTCATAAAGTTATTATAGAGACAGGCCCTTTCATCAAAGCTTTTTTTAAGGTCACCTTTGGAGCTGATATAATCATCGAAGTGAATAGTTAGGTCTTTCTCATCAAATATAGAAGTCAGTTTTACTCCACTACATTGCTTCAAAAATTTTCTTTTATAAAACCCTTTAGAGAATAAATCTGAAGATAAAAGGTGAATACAAAGCCTATTTTTCAGTGAAGGATCCAAGTCTTCTCTTTCTATTAAGTTAAACGAGTCTTTAAAAAAGCTCTTCATTTCCCAAAAATAGCTACCTAAAGTTGCTCTAATGATTCCTTTGGCGTTGGTTATATCATTAATTATATCTTGAATATCAAATAACTTATAATAAGTTATATCTGAAATTATGTTTCCATTATTAAGGCGAATAATCTCTGATAGCTCATCATCAAATTCACCATGTTCCATGTGGGCCAATATATCCCAAGTTACAGAGCTCTTAATTCTATCCGTAATATACTGATTACCAGTTTGTAATTTTAACAATGAATAAACTTTGCCTAGAAGGTCAGTGGCCAATTGATTGGCAAGCTCTCTATCTCCGGCCCTTCTCTCAACACCTTCAAGACTGTTCCATTCATCAAGTAATACGATAATTTTTTGTATTAAACCTCTTGTGCCATCTATATTAGAAATATAAGAATTATATTTGTAGTTTGTCATTAGGTTCTTCTCGTGAAGGTATAAAGTAACTTCTTCAAAATACTCATCAAGAATTTTTAAAACTTTATAAGGAGAATCCCAACCGTCATAACCTTCAAAAACTCTTGTTACAACTAAATCCTGATCCTCATTCAGCACCCTACCAAGCCTTGAGTTTACAAAGTCAACGGCCTCTCGATACATAACTGGAAAATTAGATTTAAGATTGTTCCAATCATTAAGTGTAAAAGTGTATCCGGTTTGATTGGTTCCATTATTATAGAAGATTTTAAATTGCTGTAAGCTCCCACATGGATCTAGCCTTCCGTTAAATGAACATTTGGGTACCTCAGAAAAACCGATAAGACGAAATGGTAAGAAATCTGTACCATTAAGCTGAACAAGAGCTTTGGATGTTTTTAGTAAGTTAGAAATCGTATCAATTTCACTTGCGATATAGTTGGAAAGATCAATATCTAAGTTCTCAAGCTCTCTATCTTTTTCTGAAATAACCCCTTGTACCTTTTGTCTTAATTCCTCAAGGTAGGATTTTAACTTCATCACTTCAAGACGTCTTTGAGCATCATATGAGTCTGATGCTGGACTTCCCGCTCTAACAAGCTCAAGCCAATCCATTAATGGATTTAATTTTCTAAAGATAATAGGAATACCTCTCCATATTCTATAATCATCCTCTTCATAATCAGCATATTTTTCAACGATTCTTTCGGCCCTTATAGTTTCACAATAAAGGTCTGTAAGGGCCTCTACTGAGCATGATAAAGCAGTAGGAAGAGTGACTTCATTAACCTTTCTAATTCTTCTTCTTTTTATAAGCTCATAAATACTGTTGATAGCGACTGACGCAATATCTGCAATCCCACTCATAGCAACTGACATGGCCGGGCTCGCAAAGTAAGAGCCTACAGCAAGACCTGAGCCCATCACTTGAGTAAACTGATGACGAACCTGATCTGAGCAATTTTGGATATTAGGAAGCCTTTCAAGGAAAGTTTTTAAAGCAGAAGATGCTTGGTAATACCCCTGAGACTTTCTATACTCACCTTCTATATCCCTAGAACTTTTGAAATTGGCCTTAGCACCAATTAATTGAATACGAGATGAGGCAAGTTGAGATGTAATAGCAGATATTAAGCTTGCATCGTCTACAGGATCTAGAGAGTCTAGAGTTAGAGTTAACTCTTCGATCCTTCTTTCTAAGCCTATAAGGTTTGAATCTAATCTGGCATAATCTCGATATTCTAGTTGCTCTCTAAAAACACTTACCAAGTTAATAAGACTCTGACTCTCAGCACCACAAAGAGGATCATTTATCATTGACTCAAAAAGGCTAATTAAACTTTTTGTCTTGCTTATTGCGTTATTCGTGTAGCTACCAACACTTCTACACTGCTCACCAAATATTTCTAACAACTGCCCCGAAAGAGAATTCATATTCGCACCATACGAAGTGCCAGCTAAAAGGAAAAAGAGAGTTATGTTTTTTAATAGTACCTTCATTTATTACATCCTACGCGTCATTAATTGCTCTCCCCCTTGAACAATGATTTTAGTAAAAAGTAAACAAAAAATAACAAGGTGGGCTAAAATAAAGACGCGAGTGATCTTGTAAGAACCATGATCTAATTCAATATTCCATTATTTCTACTAGGTTAAATATAGGTATGATTACAAATCTACCTAACGTAAAAAAGAAAAAAAATGTTAAAAAAGCTAATTTTGATTCTTGGCTTAATGGCCGGTCTTGCAAGTACAAGCTATGCTGCTTGTACAGATCTTATAGCAGGTCAACACACTAAAGCTGGTGAAGTTTGCGGACCTAAATCTGCTTGGCCTGCTGAATAAAAAGAATATTGTATTTATTTAGATAGATAAAATGCCCCTCAAAAAATGAGGGGCTTTTTTTTATTTAGAACTTTGTTGAATACTTTAATTTGCTTGTATTAAATCCTAGCTCTTTTGCAAGAGCTACATATTCATTAAGTACTTTTTTAGGCATTTGAGAAGATCTCGACATAATCCAAAGAGATTTTCTATTAGAAGTTCCAACCATAACGTGTTCATAGTCTCTATCTAATTTAATGATTATATACTCACCTTTAACTTTAAATAGTCTTGTAAAAAAACTGTTAAATGTAACTTCTAGTTCGGCGTTAGTGAAAGTATTAGTTACGACGGCCTGACCTTCGATAGTTCTTGTTTTTCCACTTCTTTTTATACAAGTGTTAAGAACACTAATTTTTCCTGGCCCAACAATTTCATACTCTGCCGTTTGACCAGCACAGTTAAGAGAAAAGAATTGAGGAAGTGTTGTGATCGTGTACCACTTACCAGTATATCTTTCTATCTCTACATAATTGGCGGTAGGTAAGTTGGTTGCAGAAAGACTTAAAGATAACGTAAACATTACAAGCGTTAATAATTTTTTCATTTGAAATACTCCTTTAGTAAACTTAGATACTTTTATATGAAGCAGAGGAGTAACCAAAGTAGACAAATACTAGACAATGCTTTATCAATGACTTATGAATTCCATACTATAATTTTTGCACAGTTATGTGTTAGCGTACCTCATATGATTGACTATAAATTTGAAAATAATCAACACATCGCTGTACTCAGCGGGTTTATTAGAGCGGCAGAGTTTAAGGCCCTTATGGATAACCTTGAAGGTGCTATGGAAAAAGGGCCCATCGACTTTGTAGAGGTCTTAAGATTAAAGATGATGAGTCCCCTCACTCTTGGGTTGGACATCTATTTTTTTATTAAAAATAGAAACCGATTCAAATCCATAACAGTAGTTTGTGATAATCCTATTCTCACCGCTATTTCTAAAAAAATAAGCCCTCTTATATTTTCTTTTGACGTTATGTACTTAAAAGAAAAAGAGTTTAATTCGAAAAATAATCAAATTATCTAAGGTACTCAAAGCTAAAAAGCCCTATGTGCTTTAAGTCTTCTTTTTTCTTGTAAATATCCCCTACATATAGAATCTTATTAAGGCCTTTTAAGTATGTTCCCTTAAATATAAGAGTACTTGGGGTACCTCTAAATTCAGTTTCAAACTCAGCTGTAAAAATGAGTCTTTCATTTTCTTTGCTAGAAGAGAATTTTTTAGTTTTCCATTCAAAAGACTTTCCTCTTAAGACAACATCTCCTTGACCTCTAGAAGGTACATCAATAGAAACAAAGCGATCAACCAAGTCTCCATTAGGAAGCTTATAAGTGATTTTGCCATCAACCTCTGTGGCAGAAAGGTTAAAAGAAAAAAGTAGAAGTGTTATACAGAAAAGCTTCATTATTACTCCGATTATTAAATTTTATTAACTTATACAATTTAGAAAGAGAAACTTGAACTAGACAAAGGCCCTACAAGCGTATCTCTTTAATAGAATCTTTAAGAATAAAAATGGATGATCTTAGAAATACTATAGCGATAAAAACACCCATTAAGATATCTGGCCACTTACTTTGAAAATAAGAGACACAAAACGCCGCAATCAAAACACCAGTATTTGCAATAATATCATTTCTTGAACAAATCCAAGTTGATTTCATATTAATGTCATCATCTTTATGGCTCAAAAGAAGAAAAAGGCAAATGGCATTTGCTATAAGAGCAATTAAACCAATAACCCCCATTGTATGGGCCACGGGAGTAACATCGGAAATAATTTTTAATAGGGCCTCAATAAGAACATAGATTCCAAAGAGGTTAATGATTATACCCTTTAAAAGGGCAGCACCGGCCTTCCATTTTAGACTACGATTAAGAACATAGAGGCTGAAGGCATAAACAGAGGCATCCCCTAGCATATCCAACGAATCGGCAAGTAAAGAGGTGGACTTTGATAAAACACCGAAGGTAAATTCTACAAAAAACATAACAGCGTTAATGATAAGAACGATTAGTAGAACCTTTTTTTGTTTATCCCTAATCAATGCCAATTCATCACATTTACTTTCGCAACAACTCTTCATTTGTCCTACAACCTTTATTTTAACCTGTTGAAATACTGAACTATTGTTATCGTTTTTTCTTTACTTATTGCAAAATGAAAAGTATTGATTCGTTTAGTCAAAAAACAAGAGAGGAATACTAATGAAAAAGATCATGATGCTTTGCGCTATGCTCTTATCCACATCGACCTATGCTGAAGATAAATCAGGCTGGGATTACATTAACGCTCCAGAAAACTTTTTTTCCAACTATGAAAGTGACTTCGACTCACTGCCTATGCGTGGAAAGGTTAGAAAAATGCCCTGGACAGGTAGTTATTGGCCTACATACCAAGGTGGTATAAGCTACAGGTGGCTAACTGGCGATGTTTTCTACGATCAATTTGGAAAAACCTCCAAAGGAACAAAATTTTTATCTCCTGCTGAAAAGTATGACATCTATATTGGAAGAAAAGATTTTCCCATTACTAACTATGAAAGAAAAAGAACAGGTATATACACCGATAGAAAAATTCCTGAGTGGGAAGGACTTTGTCATCACTGGGCCCCGGCCTCTTTTCTCTTTGAAGAACCAGGACCTATAAAAGTTCGAGGAGCAAATAGAAAGAAAATAGAATTTGGTGCCTCTGATATTAAGGCCCTTCTTTTACTAAATCTAGAATTTAACAAAATACCTCGAACTAAGTTTTTAGGTTCTCGATGTAACTTTAAACGAAGCGACAGAGGCTTTAACAATGCCTCTGAATGCCGTGACACAAATGCTGGAGCTTTTCATATCGTTCTGGCCAATATGATTGGTAATAATAGAAGCTCTTTCGTCATCGATAAGACAAGAGACCAAGAGGTGTGGAACCAGCCAGTAGCGGCCTATGAAACTAGAGTTAGACGTAAAACTAATGGAGCTTCGAGAAATGCGGCCCCTGGTACGGTGAAAGAAGTAGAAGTTGATACTGTTGTGTATTGGGTTGGAGAAATTGATGCCAATTGGAACTCAGTAGGAACGAGTGTACAAAAGTCTTATTACAGGTATGTTCTAGAGCTTGATAAGAAAGGACGTATCATTGGTGGTGAGTGGTTATCTTGGGAAAGACCGGATTTTATCTGGATGCCTCAGGGAAGACCAAAGTTTGATGGAATCATGAAAAAGCTTAATAAGCTTTACAAAAAATCAATCAGATAAATTTATATGTGGGGCAAAGAAGCTTCTTGGCCCCACACTTTTCTTTTATTCAATTAAATTGAAGGCCTTAATTAAATCTTTTCGTGTGATAATTCCTATTAATTTACCATTCTCTACGACAGGTAGCCTTTTAAGCTTCTTGGTATTCATCTTAATAACAACATCATTTAATGACTCTTCGGGGCCAACAGATACTGGGTTTTTTGTCATAACCTCTGAGAGACTCCTATTTTTAGCATTATGATAAATTTCTTCAATATCACCATGGTAATGGTTTTCACCAAGAACGCGCTTTAATGAAGCAAGAGCATGGGGTATTTCGATGTCTCTACCAACAAAATCGCTCTCTGTTACAATCCCAACCAACTCACTATCATCGTTAATGATAAGCATGACACTAAAGCCCTTCTCGGCCATAAGCTTGGCAGCATCAGATACTGTTTGCTTTTCATTACAGGTGACAGGGTCCTTAGTCATAATATCAATAACTTTCATTTAGTCTCCCTTTCTAAAATTACAAATATTATACCTCTATTACCTCTAGATATAAACATCGAAGATAACGTTAGGTTCTAAATAAAAATTGATTTTATTTGCTATAGGTGACAGGAGTTTAAAGTGACCCCTTGAGGCTCCCAAGGGGTCTATATATATTAAAGTAAGTATTCGCTTAAAATTTCTTTTATATGCTCTGGAGTAACATCATTTAACTCCGCTGCATGGTCAACTAGCTTATCAAGAGATTCACTACTTCCTTGAATATGTTTTTCTAAGGCCTTTTTACCACTATCATAATCAAATCCAAAAACCTTTTTAGTGGCCATATCCCAGTCATTTTTTGAAATGGCCCTTTTAGTCTTTATCTTTTCTAGAGAAAAAAGGATTCTAGAAACCTCTTCAGTTCTTTGTTGTGAGAGACCAAATCTTTCAGCAACAACGGCCTTCATGTTTTCAAATTGCTCCATTTCGTTTGTTGCTCCAATACTCTCCAAGTCTTTCTCAGCGACAGAATTCATACTAAATGGATATTTTTTATGAAGGTTTCTACGATCAAATCTTGTTAAAGTTGGAAGAAAAGGTAACCAGTTAGAGTTCATTACAGAAAAGCTACCTGATGGTGGATGTCCAAAGCCTACAGCATGACCAACTTCATGAAGCATGATTTTCTTGACTCTATTGTAGCTGCTAGCCCTATCATGGATATTAACAAAAATATTCCCATAACCACTTTGTACATTACCATAGTAATAACCTCCTTTGTCATTAGCGATGTCTGTAAATTCACTAGCACTTTCTTTAAAGAACACTCTATTATGATATTTACCGTCGACATAATTGATTGAGGAGAAAGCATCTCTCATATTAGCAAACTTAGGATTCTCATCATCTGGAATAAATTTGACAAGATCTACACCAGATTTTGATTTATAAACTCTTTCAACATGATCAAAGCTAACTTTATAACGTTCATATTTATCTCTACTAACTTTATAAATAAGTGGTAATTTAGATCTATCAACATTTCCTTTATCTACGTATCCACTGCCACAGCCAACAATCATTAAAAGTGTACAAAAAGTTAAAATTATTCTTTTCATTTTTTACCTTCCTATTAAATTTTTTGATAATGTAAGCTGATACTAGATATAATGCAATACAGCAGAAATATTTATATACTAATTAAAGGGTTTATTAATAAAAAAAAAGGCCTCCATTTGGAGGCCTTATATTTTAAGAAATCTCTTTTTCTAATTAAAGAGCTTCAAATTGAAGAACAGCTTCGTGCTTTCTCGTTTTAGAAGTTTCTAATGAAAGGAATACATCAGATCCAAAACCTTTAGACACGTTTAGAGCAGCTTGGAAAGCAAATGGAGTTTTAAGCATAGCTTGACCAAACTCATTGTAAGCTTTCGCAAAAGACTTTCTCAACTTTTCAGTATCACCAGATACCAAAGAGGCCATTTTATTTAGGTTCTTAACCATCTTAGCAACCGCTTTTTGAGTTCTACTAACCATTCTTCTCTTACAGATTCTTAATCCTACTTTTGTATTCGCATTACAGATATTATGAGTACTGTTTCTATCTGCCATTAGCTTTTTAAAGTAGCTCTCTAAGAATGCGCTAGAAGCTTTTTCAAGAACACCACTGTTACGGTTTCTAATTAAATGCTTAGTAGCTGCAGTTTTAAATCTTACACCAAACTTAAGATCAACAGATCCAACTTTATCAAGATCAGCTGGGAATCTAAGGTCTAAGAACTCAAATAGACCAGTTGTATCTTTTAAGTGCTCAAGAACTTTTCTGATGTCTTTAGTATCACCATAACTTCTTTGGAAGTTATAAGCATATTGTCCACCAAGAACTTTATCGATAAATCTAGAAGTTGCTCCGTTAAACTTTTTAACGTTAGTAAAGAAACCTTCAACTACGTTTTTAAAGAATGGGAAAAACTGTCCTTTAAAAGTTTTTAGAGAAGCATTAACAACTTCATGCTCAAACCTTTCAGAGTTGAAGTGAGTTGTTGTAGTCTCATTATTAAAATCAGTTCTGTTCCACTGAGCAAACATTGGAAGGTAAGGAAAAGCTAAACCTACACTTGCACCATGACCATGAGTTTTACCTTTAGTCTGGAAACCAACGAGAACATCAGCATTACCTTCTAGTTTAGCAGCGTTTTGTACACTTTTAACTCTACCGGCCATAAAATCTTCAAGGGCCGCTCTACCTTTTCTAGAAGAGATATCAAAAGTAAATGAAACACCTTTTTCCCAAGTAATAAATTTTTGAGCTGAAAGAGAGATAAATACTGCAGCAGTATTCATTCCAAAGCTCATGAGCTTATCTTTATCAAGTCTAGCGAAAACAGTATTGTCATCAAGCTTGATATAAGTCTTTTTCCACTCACCTTGAGCAACATAAGTTACACCAGCAGATAGTCCGTAAAAACCAACTCCACCAGTTAAAACAATTCCACCATGTACGTCATACTGAAGTGAATCATTGTTTTTCCAGTCATTAAAATCAGACACATCTCTAGGAATTCTAAGGTGTCTAGCTTTTTTAGCTTCTTTATAAGTATCTACAGTTCTTGCACTATAAGCACCACCACCAAGAGTTGGTAGAAGTGTTACACTTGGAGTTATTGCTGACACAAGACCAGCGTTAACGTAGTTAGCACTCATCGATACACCTGCACCAACAGTTATATCAAAATGCTTTTTAACAACGTAAGGACCACAGTTATCTATATAAACAGGGAAGTCAGGAAATTGTTGCTGAGTTCTCTGTTGAGATGCTTGTTGGTACTCTCTTTGTTGTTGTTGTCTTCTTTCTTCAACACATGGTTTTACTTCATTACCATATTGAGCATTATAGAAGCTATCTACAATACTTTCTTGTTGAATACTTTTATTAAGGTCTTCCATGTTACCAGCTTGGTTAAGAACAAGCTTAGTATACTCAGATTGAAGAGTTACAACTGGAGCAAAAGAAATTTGCCATTCTTTTTTAGCTCTTTCAGTTACAAGAGTTTCTTCTTCCTCTGTAACTGTTTCTTTATCAATTTCAGTTTCACCTTCACCATCGCAGTTCTCTACACAAACGGTTTCCGTCTTAGTAACTGGTTCGTCTGTTGTATATGTAGTTGCAAATCTAGGCTTCCAAGCACCTTCGCCTTCACCATGTTGTTGCGTCCAAGCTTGTGGATCAGCTGGCTCGAATTTACCATCTGGATTAACCACACCAATAGAGTTTCCAGCGCTGTCATAAACGGTTGCATAGCCATTAGCATCAAATTCTGCAGCACTTACTGAACCTATAATTTGTTTTCCTCCATTATTTCCGAAATTGTATTCAACATTGTAAATTGATTCCTTATCAATCAACTTTACCCTTGAATTCGCCTCATAATAAGAACCAATTATTGTAAAAGATTCGACATTACAACTACTAGGTGAACTACAAAGACCTAAAGCAACAGAGTCACCAGCAATAATTTTAACACCATCTGGTTTTCCAATATTAATGCTAC
>JAURDE010000160.1 GCA_030828105.1 Bdellovibrionota bacterium
TACCACAGCAATTGGTCAAATTCAAACAGGGGTTTCGCAATACATAGGGTATATACACGATATTGATTCTACTGCAATGCCTATTGATAGACCTATAAATACAACAAATTATGGTAAAAAGTTTGGTAAAAACGAAAAAATAGGTTTATAAGCGGTACAAGAAGGTTTTTCATTGCCGTTATCGTCTTTTAAAGGAAAGCTAAATTCGCCAGGATTTTCTAAGACTCCTTTGCAGAGGGCAAGGTAATGTTTTTTTGTTTCATCATCTTTCCATATATCTTGCATTTTACGAGTTGCCTCTTTATTTAGGGCAAATAGAACGACCCCTGAAACTGGCCGATCAATTCGATTTACAGGATAAAGGTAATGACCCGTTTGTTCTTTAACTCTTTTAAGTAAATTGTTTTTCTCTTCAAGCCCTCTTTTTTCCATTGGGTGGACAAATACACCACTAGGCTTTTCAACAGCTATAAAATAGTCATCTTGAAATAAGATTTTTATGGGGGGGTATTTCACAAAATGATCTTTATTTGGGAAGCATCATAAGTTTGATCGTGTCCTTTTGGCGGTGAGAGGACTTTAACTCTGATTGACTTTATTTCTGGGAAAAAAGGGCCAAGGTTTATCTTTAGCTGGGTTCCCTTCATTGATTTTCGACAATTGACTTCAGCTTCACCCTCTAAAATCTCTTTTTGAATTGACCACTTTGGTGAAGAAAACTGACAACCTAATCTTTTCTCAAATGTTAAAAATTGAGAAACTTGTGATATCCATTTCTTTTTATACTTATCATGAAACTGTTTGATATCTTTTCTCTTTATTTCAAAAGATACCAACATCTGCTTTTCATCTAAACCTAGATGTAATCGAGAGACTTCTTGGCCAAAAAGGAGGGAGGGAAACAATAATATTAAAAATTTTTTCATAGTTTAAAAATACTTTTGCCAACTCTATTTGTAAATAAATAGAGCTATTTTATAAATTTAAAAATGCTTTTGATAACGAATAATGAGGCAAAAAAGAGAATTCCCATAAGAACACTTTGAGTGGTTGCAGCTGCCAAGCTTAAAGTGAGTTCTTTTTTCATAACAAAATGAAGCCATAGAAAATGAATGGCAAATACAGGAATAATATATTTAAAAGATCTTATAATCATAGACTGAGAGTTATGACTTTTTATTTGACTTGTCAATCTTAGGTATAAGATCTCCACTAGTTAATGTAATTACAGTTACTAGTGGCCAGAAGATATTGCTTTTTATTCGTCTTTTTCATTTTAGGGTTGTAGTAAAGTTCGTTAAATATCACGTTTACAGAGGCCAATCCATCTTTTTTGAGAATTTTACAGAATCCACGGGCGACCTGGATGTGTAAGGCAGGCGTCGTAATAAAGGTAGGATCAAGGAGGTATCGTGACCATCGTCTGTTTTTATAGACCTGATAGGCCTCCGGGGTAATCTCTTTATTAAGGATCTTATTATTTCCCAAAATTTCAAAAACTTCACCTTTTTCATTTTCCCCCTCAAACACAAAGTACCCGTCTTTTTGGAAAGGCTCAGGACCAAATAAGAGCCATCTTTGATAAAAAAGCGTGGTCATAGTTAGTTGATGAATAATTCGAGGTACTCCGGGAATTTGATCTTTTCTCGTACCAAATTTTGCGACCTGGATAAGCATAATGACAATCAAACAAAAGACTATAGACTGGTCGATATAATTAAGGCCTTTTGGTGCCAACGATTTAAGAAGAGTTTTTGCCTGAGTTGAGAACTGCTTTTGTACTCTTTTTCTACAAAAGACCTTGTCCCAAAGTGAACTTGGAATGAGGGGGAGGATGGTAATGAGATTAACAAATGGAAACGTAAAAGCATTTAGTGTTAAGAAGATTCCAAAGTGAAGAACTAGGATAAAGAAGATCATTATAAAACGCAGGCGTGGAATAAAG
Source organism: Bdellovibrionota bacterium (assembly GCA_030828105.1). Classification (GTDB taxonomy): domain Bacteria; phylum Bdellovibrionota; class Bacteriovoracia; order Bacteriovoracales; family Bacteriovoracaceae; genus JAURDE01. The sequence continues at coordinate 1,946 of JAURDE010000160.1, forward strand.
AGTGTAAAAGGTATAATTATTTCAAGCCAGCGGACCCATGGGGTAAAGAATTCAAGTAGATTATGATGTTGACCTAACCAAAGACCAAATGAGCTAGACATATGTTGACTATTGTAAATCATACTTAGGGCCGTATGATTCTCAGTCCACGCGCTTCCATCCTTTACCCAGCCGGCTAGAAAATGGATAGAAAAAACCTGAGTAATAAATAATAAGTTAGTCCACTTGTGATTCGACTTTTCTGCGTAAGGATATAGAGTTTTGTTTTTTATGTGGGAGAGAGTGAAATAACGTCCAATAGGTAAAAATAAGGAAACGAGTAGAAGACAAGTGATATAATCATCAAATCCAGCCGATACGTGTATATTTCTAGTTATTAAAGAAACTTGAAAAAACCATAAGAGCAAGGTTGTTGTACGAATCTTAATGGCCAATATAAATGCAATGGCTAGTAATAAGTGTATTAAAAATAGAAAACTTTGCCATTGGACTGAGCCATCAAGCATATGAAGAGATATAAAATAGGTCTTATCGATTGATGAAACAAACAACCTAGGCCAAAAACCTTGGTCTGTGTAAAACCACTTTATATCAAACCAACGATGAATTATATCAAAGACAATAATTAGCCCTAGAGAAATTCTAAATAACGAAAGACCTCTAAGGTCTAGGCTTGCGATTTGGGATAAGTATTTTTTGGCAAACACATTCTATAGAATAAAATGCCTTGGGAGGATAAGGAAGTGGGAAAGAGTTATCTGTCTTTAAAGAACTCTTCCCATCATTGTTTCCCATGCCAAATTAAGCAATTTTTCTGGGTAGGACTTTCTTCTACCAAGACGCATTTGTAGGGCAATTTGATCACAAACTTTCCTAAAGGTCTTTTTCATGGTCATTGTCCTGAAACCTTTTCTAGCTAAAAATATCTCTGGTCTCACATAAGACTCCTTTGGCTATAGAGTAGCAAGATATATGCCAATAAACCCTTGTTATTTTAGCTACTTATCAAGAGTTCTTGACTTTTATTTTCACTTTTTGTCAAAAATATAGGCAGTATAATAAAAAGATGATGTATATATTTGCATTCACCATTCCGGTCTTTCTACTACTTTCTCTCTATTCAAGCGGGACATATACTTATTCACTATTTTTTTATTCCTTCATTCTTTTACCCATTCTCGAGTACCTCTTTTCTACTTCAAACGAACCACCTAAAAAAAACTCACTTTTTTATGATTTGATCATATATTTACAATTACCTTTGCTGATCCTTGCTTCCTATATTTTTCTTGAAAGAATTGAGCAAGTTAATCTTGTAGAAAAATTCGGCCTAATGATGTCTATGGGCATTGGTTTAGGAGTCTTAGGTATTAATGTGGGGCACGAGTTGGGGCATAGATCAGGAAAGTCGGAGCAACTTTATGCCCACTTGCTCTTACTCCAGGCCCATTACCTCCACTTTCTTATTGAGCACAACAGAGGGCATCATCGCTATGTCGCAACTCCAGAAGATCCAGCTTCTGCACCTAAAGGAATGAGTGTATACATTTTTATACCTCGGTCAATTTTTATGGGACTTAGCTCTGCTTGGAGTTTAGAGAAAAAAAGGCTCATAACTAAGAAAAAACATATTTGGACACTAAATAATCTTATGCTCAGATATTTGTTTTTTTATATTATTTTTATATCACTCATTATTTATGTCTTTGGTTTAAAGGCCTATGCTTTTTATTTTGGGGCCGCTTTATTAGGTATTTTTCTTTTAGAAACCATTAATTATATTGAGCATTACGGTCTATTAAGAAAAAAATTAAAAAATGGAAGATATGAAAAGGTTAGACCATGGCACAGCTGGAACTCCGATCACATAGTTGGAAGAAGCATTTTATTTGAACTTACTCGCCACTCAGACCATCATGAAAATCCGAATAGAAAATATCCATCTCTACGCTCTTTAGATGATGCCCCACAATTACCATTTGGTTATCCGACGATGGTTCTTATTACTTTAATCCCAAAACTGTGGTTCCATTTAATGGATCATAGAATCCCCAAAAATACATGATATAAGTCACTATCAAAAATAGATGTTGACATCGACAAAAACAACTCGGAATTATTTAATAGTGGCTTAGGAGAGTAAAATATGGGGCAGGAAATTAAAACAACTCAATTTTGTGACCAAGATAGAGAAGCCTTCAAGTCAAGACTTAGAATGGAAACGAGTATCCTAAAAAACCACTTCAAAGATGAAAGGCTAGAGGAGCCTGAGATACCTAAGATAGGGCTTGAGGTCGAGGCCTGGCTTGTGGATAAAAATGGGCTTCCTTGTCCAAAGAATCTCGCATTTCTAGAACAAACTAATCACCCTCTTCTTGTCCCCGAACTATCACAGTACAACTTCGAGTTAAACGTCGATCCTCTCCCTTTATCAAATAATTGTTTTGGAGAAATTAGTAACCAATTAAATGAATTGTGGTCACATTGTGAAAAAGTTTCAGAACAGATGAAGATTCACCCTTTGTTGGTGGGAATTCTACCTACACTTACAGATGATATGTTGGGGTTGCAAAATATGACCCAATCAAACCGTTATCAGGCACTCAATGAACAGTTGTTTCACTTAAGAAAGAAGAAGGATCTAAAAATACATATTGAAAACATAGATATTCTAGACTTGATTAAGCAAGATATTATGTTAGAAGCAGCGGCCACAAGTATTCAAGTACATCTACAAGTAGGTAAAAATAAATCGAGCCAATATTATAATGCTTCTATAATTGCTTCGGCCCCGATTGTCGCCATTGCTGCAAATTCTCCATTTTTGTATGGACACCATTTGTGGGATGAAACACGAATACCGATATTTGAACAGGCCGTACAGGTCGCAAGCTTTAGAAATAATCATGGTCAAGATATTGGAAGGGTTACTTTTGGTACAGGGTTCTCGCGTAATAATCTTTTTGAAGTCTTTTTAGAGAACTTAGATGGTTATCCTACTTTGATCCCTTTATTATTTGAAGATGAACCTGAAAAACTCTCTCACCTTAAGTTTCATAATGGAACAATATGGAGGTGGAATAGGCCTATAATAGGGCATGACGAAAAACTAATACCACACTTGAGAATTGAACAAAGAGTAATGGCCTCAGGGCCAACGATTGAAGATATTATGGCCAATACAGCTTTTTATATAGGACTTACTATTAGTTTGGCGCAAAAAGACCTTTCGCAAAAGACATTTGAGCAGGCCAAGAGTAATTTTTATCATTGCGCTAAAGAAGGCCTAGCTTCAGAAGTTATTTGGTTTGGTAAGACGGTACCTTTAAAGAATCTCATAGAAGAGGTTTTAATTCCAGAATCTAAAAAGGCCTTGATTGATTCTGGGGTGGACAAAGAAGAAGTAGAGTTTTACATTGATGGAATCATAGGGGAGAGGATTAAGTCTAATCAGAATGGGGCAAACTGGCAAAAGAAGTTTGTCGAGAAAAAAGGTAAAGACTTTCACGCGCTCACCGACGCCTATCGATTAAATCAAATGACGGGAGTACCTGTTCATAAATGGAAAATTTAAATTTTATACGAGAAATTCCTAGTGATATTGAGAAAATCACCCACGAAAATATCTTAGATTATTTTTCTGCACCAACACTTTTAAGTCTAGACTTCGGTAAGCAAAAATGGCTAGTTGTTTCTATCCTTCTGCATGGTAATGAAACCGTTGGCCTGGAGGTTTTGAGAAATATTAAGTTTATCTTAAATTCTCGTCCAGTTACTAAAAATCTGGCCATACTAATTGGAAATGTAAACGCATGTTCAAAAGGTACTCGTCAGCTTGATGGAGAAATGGATTTTAATAGGGTTTGGACTGAAAAAGGAGAACTTCGTTTTGCAAGAGACTTCATAGCTTGGATTAGAGATAAAGACGTTTTTGCAACAATAGACTGCCATAACAATACGGGAAGAAATCCTCTTTATAGCTGTGTAACCAAAACAGACTCAGCAACCCTATATCTAGGAAGCCTTTTTTCTAGAAATTTGGTTTATTTTGAGAAACCGAAAGAAGTTTTTTCTAGAAGGTTTGAGTGTATCGCACCTTCAGTAACTTTGGAGTGTGGTCAAGCATCTAATCCCTTGGGACTTAAAAAATGTGTGGAATTCATACATGA
>JAURDE010000098.1 GCA_030828105.1 Bdellovibrionota bacterium
AGCTAATATTACCATCAGTCGCTGCAAGTAAGTTTTTACGATGTAGTTCTTTACTCACTTCAATTATGTCTGCGGTAATTTTACCTCTCGTCATATTAAGCCTTTTTTAGTGATCGCAGGATTCGCCTTTAGCATGGACATGACCATGGGCCAATTCCTCTTCAGTTGCTTCACGAATACTTATAACCTCAACATCAAAAGTAAGGGTCATACCGGCAAGTGGATGATTAGCATTTAAGGTAACTTCTGTTTCACTAACTTCAGTGACAGTTGCTATGAACATTTGACCTTGAGGGTCTCCAACTTGAAATTGAACACCTACTTTTAAATCATCTACATTTTCAAACTCAGATTTTGGAACTTTTTGAATAAGAGCATCATTATATTCACCGTAAGCATTTTCAGGTGTAACTTGAACATTTAGCTTATCACTAACTTTTTTTCCAGTAAGTTCACTTTCAAGGCCTGGAATAATATTATTTTTTCCATGGATATAAATTAGGGGTGCTTTTCCTTCTGAGCTATCAATCACATTTCCTTTTTCATCTTTAAGGGTGTAGTGAATTTCAACAACTAGATCATTTTTAATTTCAGACATTTTTACCTCTTTTATTTTTAATTGAGTAAAGATAGGACAAAAAGAACTAAATTAAGTTATTTTGAATAATCTCGTGAAGCCTTGATATCATAGGTAATTTAATTTTTAAAATTAGAGTTGTTTTTCTGACGCACCACATGAAACATTGAGCTAATCTCAAATTCTAGTGGTAAAAAATTATAGTGCTTTTTATTCCTAGCAGATATGCAACTGGATACAAGTTATAATAATTACTCAATAAATAAAGGAACTTCTGTGCTTATTCTACAAAACTACATAAAAAATAATGACATAAAAATCGAAATTATGTCTGGGCTAACAGTTGCTTTGGCCCTTGTCCCTGAAGCGGTTGCCTTTTCTTTTGTAGCAGGAGTTAAACCTCTTGTAGGTCTTTATGCAGCTTTTTTAGTCTGTCTTATCACCTCTATTTTTGGAGGAAGGCCGGGGATGATTTCGGGAGCGACAGGGGCCCTGGCAGTTGTTATGGTAACTCTCGTAAAAACTCATGGTGTACAATATCTTTTTGCGGCCGTTATTCTTATGGGAGTCATCCAAGTCATCATGGGTGCTTTCAAACTCGGAAAATTCATTAGACTTGTTCCAGAACCCGTGATCTATGGCTTTGTAAATGGACTTGCTATAGTTATTTTTTTAGCTCAATTTGGTCAATTTAAAATAGAAGATCCTTCTGGCATTGGAATGATATGGTTAACAGGGCCATCTCTTTATATCATGTTGGCGCTTATCATATTAACGATGATAATTATTTATTTTTTCCCTAAGTTAACTAAGTCTATACCTTCATCATTAATGGCCATCTTAGTTGTTTCTGCCATTGTAATATTATCTGGGATTCCAACAAAAACAGTTGGTGACTTGGCCTCCATTAAGGGAGGTTTTCCCGCTTTTAGTATTCCGCAAGTCCCATTTAATTTAGAAACTTTAAAGATTATTTTTCCTTACTCTCTAATCTTAGCGGGAATTGGTCTCATCGAATCCCTTCTAACTCTGACTCTCGTTGATGAATTAACAGAATCAAAAGGATCAGCTAATAAGGAATGTCTTGCTCAAGGTGGCGCCAATATAGTTACAGGTTTTTTCGGAGGTATGGGTGGATGTGCAATGATAGGTCAGAGTATAATAAATGTTAGTTCCGGAGCTAGATCAAGGGTATCTGGTATCGTAGCGGCCTTATTCCTTCTGACTTTTATTATGTTTGGATCTTCTTTTATTGAAAAAATCCCTGTTGCGGCCCTTGTTGGAGTAATGTTTATGGTCTGTATTGGAACTTTTGAATGGACGAGTTTTCGAATCCTCAATAAAATTCCAAAAGCAGACGCTATTGTTCTCGTTCTTGTCACCGCATTAACAGTCATGTTTGATCTTGCTATAGCAGTAATAACTGGAGTCATTGCTTCGGCCCTTGTTTTTGCTTGGGAGAGCGCTATTCGCATACGGGCAAGAAAGTATATAGATGATCAAGGTGTAAAACATTATGAAATATGGGGCCCACTTTTTTTTGCTTCAACTATCTTATTTCAAGAAAAGTTTGATCCCAATAATGATCCCGATGAGGTCATCGTTGATTTCAAAGAATCTAGAGTTATAGACCATAGTGGTATTGAGGCCTTAAAAAAACTCACTTTAAGATATTCTAATGCTGGTAAAAGGATCAGATTAAGACATTTAAGTGAGGACTGTCGAAACCTTCTTGAAAACGCTGGTCGGATGGTTGAAGTCAGTATAATCGAAGATCCCCATTATAAAGTGGTTTCTGACGAGGGTTAGAATTTTTTCAATAGATGGCGCGGGATGAGGGATTCGAACCCCCGACCAACTGGTTCGAAGCCAGCTACTCTATCCAGCTGAGCTAATCCCGCGGAGTTAAGACAAAGAGACTATAATTGAGAAGATATTTAAATTCAAGCAATTTTGCGTAACATTAAGAGCTCGTTCTCTTATGATTTGAGGCATACTCCATAAAAATAATGGCCAAAAAGCCAACGAGCATTATACCAAACACAAAAAGCGTATCGAAGCTCATATCAGCAGGAAAGAAATTCTGCTCTCTTAAAACCCTCGTTTTACCCCTAATCACTGTAGACTCTAAAACCTCTTTCCATGGCCATAGCTTTTTAAGAGTTCCAATAAGAAGGCCAACAAGAAAGGCCAATGTATTTTTTCTAAAGTGCTTTAACAAATAATTTAAAATTTTAGAAAACCCCAAAAGCCCCGTTACTGATCCACATCCAAAGACCAGTAGAGTAATGATATTATTTCCGTGAAAAGGATCCTTCACTGATGCCGTGATAAACTCGTATTTACCAAGAATAAGAAGGATGAAAGAGCCTGAGATACCAGGAAGTATCATTGCTGTAATGCCTATGACACCACATAAAAAAATAAAAAAGAGATTCTCTGGTGTATGAACTGGAATCAAACTTACAAGCCCATAACCAACAACTACACCAATAATGATCCACAATATATTTGTTGGTGAATGAATTCTATGAGTTTTATCTAAATCTTTACCAACAATGATTATGGAGGCTGTTATAAGGCCAAAAAATAATCCCCATGTTGGAATAGGATGATTATTTAAAAGAAAATGCATAAGCTTTGCTAAACTAAAGATAGCAGTTAAGATTCCCCCAAGAATTGGTAATAAAATCTTTAGATGCATCTCATGAGCGGCCGTTTTCCATTGGAACTTAAGAATTTTAAAGATGACTTCTTTATTTACTGTCGCAATAGCATTAAGCAAGTCTTCATAAATTCCGGTTATAAAGGCTATTGTTCCACCAGAGACTCCAGGAATAAGATCAGCTATCCCCATCAAAAAGCCTTTGAGGTAGAGGGTAATGAGATCTCTTTTACGTGATGGCCCAGGGCCTCCCCAAAAAGCTTCCTTCCATGTCAGCTTCTCCATATTCTATTCCTCTTCTTTTTTATAAAAGGGAGTTAACTCCCATTCAACCTTATGCTTGCACTTAGGGCATTGTAAGTGTTTTCCATCCTTTTTTGTTTGTCTCTCCCCCATAACTGGGTAACCACAGCCTGGACAATCAAACTTATAAGGCTTGGTCCACATGGCATTTTCACAATCAGGATAACTAGAGCACCCAAAAAACATCTTCCCATATCTTGAAGTCTTTTCGGTAAAGCGTCCTACCTTACACTCTGGACAGTTAACATCAAGAAGATATGGAAGTGTCGTTTCACACTTAGGATAATCTTCACATGTACAAAATCTTCCGTACTTACCTTTTTTTACTATTAACCTCTTCCCGCACTTGGGACATGGGTCACTATGGTATGTTTTGGGTATGATCTCAATTGTTCCATCGTAATGTTTCTTAAAGTCTTCAGTTGAAGTACATTCAGGATAATTTGAACAGGCTAGAAATTGTCCATTTCTTCCCCATTTAATTATGTACTCTCCATCACTACATTTAGGACACTTAATACCAGTTGGAATTAAGGTTTTCTTAAGATTTTTCATTTCTTCCTTGGCCTTATCCAAGGTTTTTTCAAAATCTTTCCAAAAGTCCTTTAATACTTTTTTCCACTTCTCATCACCATCTTCAATTTTATCTAACTGTTCTTCAATTTTTGCAGTAAACTTAACATCCATAATGTCTGGAAAGCTTTCAATAAGCATCTTACAAACAATCATGCCCAACTCAGAGGGATAAAAGCGGTTTTCCGTCTTATCAACATACCCTCTATCTTGAATTGCCGAGATTGTAGAAGCATAAGTGGAAGGTCTACCGATTCCATTTTCTTCAAGGGTTTTAACAATAGATGCTTCATTAAAGCGTGGAGGAGGTGTCGTCCAATGTTCAACAGAGTCTGGCCCCTTTTCTAATTTAAAACTTTCCCCTAAATTAAGAACGGGAAGAATACCGACTTTTAAATCATCTTCATCATCATTTTTCTTTTTTGCTTTTTCAGCAACCGCATCTTGATAAACTGCAGTATGACCTGGAAACTTAATAACAGATCCATTAGTCTTGAAAAAATGACCCTCACACTCAAACATAACAGCTGTTTGATCTTTAACTGCTGGAGTCATCTGAGAAGCAATAAATTTATTCCAAATGAGCTCATAGAGCTTTTGTTGATCGTTGTCGAGATTACCCCTTACTTTATCTGGAGTTAAATCTAGATTTGCGGGGCGAATGGCCTCGTGAGCATCCTGAACTTTATTTTTACCTTTCTTTTTCTTATTATGCTCTATAGGCTCTTTGGGAAGATAATCTTCCCCAAAGTTTTTTCCAATATACTCTCGGACATTTTCAATTGCTTCGGGAGCAATTCTTTTAGAGTCAGTTCTCATGTAGGTAATAAGACCTTGTAATCCTTCTCCTTCAATCTGTACCCCTTCATAGAGTTTTTGAGCAACCATCATTGTTTTCTTTGCTGAAAAACCTAATTTATAAGCGGCTTCTTGTTGAAGCTTTGAGGTAATAAAAGGAGGCTTTGGATTATCCCTAAGCTCTTTTTTCTTAATATCTACAATTTTAAAAGATTTAGATTTTGTATCTTTGATAATTTTATTAACAAAATCTTCATCATCTGAGAGGTCATATTTTTTATTTATTTCTTCACCGTAATACTTTAGCTCAAAGGGATTATTATCTTTTTTAATGACCCCATGAATACTAAACCATTTGTCTGGAACAAAGGCCTTAATTTCATTTTCTCTTTCAACAATCATACGAAGGGCAACTGATTGTACACGTCCAGCTGAAATACCTCTTTGAACTTTATCCCATAAAATAGGTGAAATTTTATATCCAACAAGTCTATCTAGAACCCTTCTTGTCTTTTGTGAATCATACATATTTTGATTCAGCTCACTTGGTTGATTGATTGCTTTTTGTACTTCAGTTTTAGTAACGGCGTTAAATGTTATTCTGAAAACCTTTTTCTTTTTAGGTAGTTCTTCTTTTATATGAAAAGCAATGGCCTCACCTTCACGGTCAGGGTCTGGTGCAAGATATATATTTTTTGCGTCTTTGCTGAGCTCTTGTATCCTTAAGATCTTATCGGCTTTTCCGGTAATAGGTACAAGATCAATTTTAAAATTATCTTTGAGATCGATACCTAATTTTGATTTGGGTAGATCCTTTATATGACCATTACTCGCTATAACTTGAAACCCTCGACCTAGGTATTTTTTAATAGTTTTGGCCTTGGATGGAGACTCTACAATAACGAGATCATAATCGCTGGTTGCTTTCTTTTTTGTTGTTTTCTTTTTTGTTGTTTTCTTTTTAGTTACTTTCTTTTTGGCCACCTTTTTCTTAGTAGCTTTCTTTTTAGTCGTTTTTTTCTTTGTTTTTTTTACTGTTTGGACCGCTGCACCCATAGGTTTTCCTTCAAACACAATAAATAGTGAAAATCATATTATATACGCAATGCGTTTAAGCATATGACATCAGTATTCACTAAAGTTTATACTTGATCAAGTTTAAATGTTTTTACTGCATGACAAAATTATTATTCACCTTTCCATATATTATCAATAAAATGAGTAATAGAGGAAATACAATGAATGAAAAATATGATGGTAAAAGAAAAAACGTTCGTTTTGAGACAGCGCAAAACTGCTTAGGTTGGATGTGCTTCAATACAACATTACTTCACGAGTTTAAACCGCAACTGCCTGTACTTGTCATTGAAGAATCTTTAGCCGGCTGTGGCGTTATTGCCCATTTGGATGAACCAATAACGGTAGGAGAACGTCTTATTATCAAAATTGAAGAGCATTTGCCGATGAAGGCCCAAATAAAAATGGCAAATCAAGTTTTTAGAAATGTTTATCACTTGGGTCTTCTTTTCGACGAAGAAAAAATTTTTTAAAGATTAATTAACTACATCTCCTCAGAGTTTAGGAGTATGTTTATCTGTTCAAGATCAAACTCAGTTAGTCCATATGGGTTCTCTTTTGAGTCTAAACTTTCATCAAGATATTTTACACCTATCTCTGACTCAATTTCATCTAGGTCTTCAAACGAATCAGCTTTTTTACCTAACTCTTTTTCCAGGTCATCAAGGTTTGAATCTTCAAGAAATCTGTCTTCATCAATTTTGGCCTCTTTAAGTTTGGCCTCAGCAGTTAGTATTTCTTTTTCGAGTCTTTCTAGTTCTTTAAGATCTTTTTCATGATCCTTAATAATAGATTTCTCTCTTTCTTGTCTTTCAAGCTCTTCAAGCTCGTCTTCAGTAAGTTTAACACTATCTGCTTCATCAAGTAGAGATTTCCCAATATCATCTAGTCTCAGTTCAACATCAAGTTCTTCGAGGGCCTTATCCTTTAAAATATCTACTGAATCACCTTTCTTGGCCATCTTCGATCTCAATGATTTAGCTGCATCTTCCGGTGATTTCGTCATAGCGATACTTCCAACAGATATTGGTTGAGAGGATAAGCTAACAATTGCTGTTGAAAAGTTATCAGTCAGAGTAATAACGGTGAGTTCACCAATTTTGTAAGTTGGATCTGGTGTAATTTGTTTTCCGGTACCTCGATCCATAAAACTATAAATTTCAAATATAGTACCAAGCTCAACTCCATCCTCTCTTCCTCTATCAAGATAAACGACGTCCCCAAAGGATATTCCATTACTTGTATTTTCAAACGTAGAGATGATTGCAGCCTCTATTCTTCTTTTAGTAAAAACCTTAAAGATTTTTTCGATTCGAGGTGTATAGATAGTAATTCTATCCCCTCTTTGGACAATTCCGGATAAATCTAGAATGCGACATTCCCAAAGTTTATTAATTCTTTTTAATACTTCTATCTGCCCACTAATTGTATATTCATAGCCTGCTCTGTCTGAAACAGAATGCATCACCTTTCCTTTAGGTGTGTAAATAGAAAATCTGTCTCCTGGCTTGGCCTTAACCGCTTCATCGAGCTTAACATATATTTTATCGCCCTTTTGAATAAAAACAGACTCTGAGGAATAGGCCGCAATTTCACCTAGATCCTGAACAACATTCGTTGTTATAAATGTATTTAAGAAAAATCCCTCTTTAAAATTAAAAACAACTCTTGAAGATTTATCAAATCCTGTTGAATCATATTCTTCTTCTGGAGGAGCAAAGTTAAGATCAACAGTTGGAGGATCATACTTTTTATATTCCGTAACTAACAGCTCTTTACCAGCTTTGGATAAATCTTCATAGGTTTCGTCACTAGCGTATTGAAAGAAAACACCTTGTTCAATCAGCTTCTGCCTTTCCTGCATCCAATTTGGTCTAACCCCTTCACCAAACTTATCATAAGCGAAGAGTTTTCTGTCTTTTTGATCGGATAGATCTTCAAACGTCCCTACTTGGACCTGAGGTAAATCATCTTCAGAACCCGAATCAAAAACCAGTGTCATTCCAGGTTCAATTTCATGTGGGTTTTTTATTTGAGGGTTCAAAGACCATATTTTTGAATAATAAAAGCCTGTTCCAAAAAGGGCCTTTGATATTTTCCAAAGCCAATCACCCTCTTGAACGACATACTTATCTAATTTAGAGTTCTTTGTGATCTCACTCCACTCTCTATATGGAATTTTCATTTCCACAAACTTGGATAATTCAAGAAGTTGCTTTTCTTCTTCACCTGCATCAAAAAGAGGTACACCTTCTTTAATTTTTTCTTTTATTTCAACAAATGTTTTTTCGTTAACGACTTCTTTGTTTTTTGATGTTTTTTTCTTCTCTGTTGAAATCTGTTTCTTTTGGCTGCCCTCTTGGTCCATCGTTGAGACAGGATCATCAAGAATAATTTCTCCTATGTCCTGCTTTAATGATTGAAGATCATCTAATTCTTCTTCCGTAGATAGGTTTAATTTATTTTCGGCCTCTGCATTCTGACTTGCTCCATCCTCTTCAATAAGCTCTTTTATATCCTCTGCATCAATCAATTCGACTGTATTAACATTTTGAGCGAAAACTGATCCGCTTAGAAGGGTTATTATAGCAATCTGAATGGCCAAAACGTCTTTTTTTATAACAATACCTCAAATAATTTAGGACTCAAAAAAGTCATGTAAAATAGAATAATATCTTTCTCTTTTCTTATCTAACCCTAGTGCCTGTGAACATTGAATTAATTTTCTTAAAGTTTTGATGACAACACCTGAAAAGGAATGTTGAGAAATAATTTCTTCAAATTTTTGCATAGATAAATCATATTCTTTTTGTTCAAAAAGTAGATGTCCAATTAAATATTTTACTCTTACTTTAATCTGTCCTTGGGAAGTGTTTTCTAATTCTCTTAAGATAATCATTGATTCATCATACTTTTTACTCTTACCTAGCATTTCAGCTTTTTGATAAAGTTCAATTTGTCTTTCAAGACTTAATTTTGAAAAGTTTTGTTTCTCTTGAGAAGAAACGGTATTAATGGCTTCACTTACTGTTTCCTTTTTAGAGTCAAAAATATCTACCGTTTCAACGAGTTCATCGGCCATTGCTGCCGAACTTTTTGGAGGGGTTTTCTGAGACTTTGTTTTTTTCTTATCAAGAAGTTTCTCATATTTGGCCAAAAGTTGGTCATACTGGACCTTGGGCACTACATCTAATGGCTTTGGAGCATTCTTCACTTCTGGATTTTGAACCTGATTTCGGCCTTTAAAGTAAGAACAGGAGCTTAAAAAGCCTAATGATAAAAGAGCAAGTACCTGAAAGGAGAAGAAATTAATGGTCTTTTTTTCTTTCGCTCTGCGTGAATCCTTCACAAACGTCTCCTTTCTCTATAAAAACGTATGCTTATATTTTAAAGGATAAGGTATTCAAGTCAATGGAAATTGGTACAACTAAACTATTTCACATTATTATAAGGGTTCCTAAACATGACTCCGCGTTTTTTTATTTTCTTCTCGAGTCTCATGAAGGTCTAGCATTCTATTCAACCCTACCCCATGATGTTGGACAAGGCTTTAGGGATATTGATATGAAAGGAAGCGTAGAACTAATCAATGCGCTAGAGCATTTAATTGACGGATTTTGTAAAGTTTCACCAGACAGCAAAATTATTCAACGGAGCGAAGTTTTTGACTAATTTTTATAAAGATGAACATTATAGTGATGAGTTTCCAAACCATAAACTCGTTTATGGGCCAGTTAAATCGTGGCGTTTTGGTCAGTCTCTAGGCATAGATCCTATATTCAAAATATCAACATGTTCTTTTAATTGTATTTATTGCCAGTTAGGAAACATCCAACAAGTAAGCTCCAAGCTAGAGAACTTTGTCCCCACTGAGAAAATCTTAATAGATTTTGAAAATGTTCTTAATGATGGCAAAACTATTGATGTTATTACCTATTCAGGCAGTGGAGAGCCAACACTTGCTTCCAATCTCGAAGAAATCATTGATGGTATCAGAAAGTTAGCTCCTCATATTCCTCAATATATTCTCACTAATGGAACACATCTAGGCATTGCTTCCGTACAAAAAACTTTAAATAAACTCGATAAAGTTATTGTAAAGCTTGATGCTTGGGATGATAGAAGCCTATCCCTTATAAACCGTGCGGATAAAGGAATTAATTTTAGTAGTTTAATTGAAGGAATATTAAGTTTTACTTCTCAGTATAAAGGTAGTCTTGAGGTACAAACGATGTTTATGCCTATTAATATTGAAAAAGACCTTAAAAAGTATGCTGAAACCCTTATGCGTATTAACCCTGAGACCGTTCAGCTAAATACTCCTAAACGCCCATACCCTCTTTCATGGCATAGAGAAAATAGAGGTAATCACCTTGGAATACATCACCACGAAATTAGAGAGTTAAAAACAATAACCTCTGATCAGGCCAAAAAGATTGAGAAAGAGTTAAAAGAAATGACAGGTCTTAACATCCTTTCAATCTATCGATAGTTTTAAATAAAGCTCAAAGTGATCAAAATACTTTTTATCTGGAACTTTTACTTCCTTATTATTTATTAACATTTTTCTTGAATACTTTTTATTTACGAACCGTTCAACAACTTTAAAACCTCTCAGCCAAATTTGATCAAAGTGATAGAGTTTGCCAAATGGCGAAAAATAATAAGTCGGCTCATTAAGTAAAGGATTAGATAATTGAAATTGAGACAAAGCTTTTTCTAATTGAAGCGACTCATGTTTATTCGTATTGAA
>JAURDE010000072.1 GCA_030828105.1 Bdellovibrionota bacterium
TTAATTAACTATTTCCCCCCCCTTTCAAAGTAGTGATAAAATTGGGGAATACAATTGGAGTGAATTATGCGTACTTTGTTGATTATAACAACTTTCTTTTCTTCTCTCTGCTTTGCAGAATCCTTCCTAACCATCTTGCATACAAATGATTCTCACGGAAATTATTACGGAAATCCTAATAAAATTTTAAATAGGACAGAGTATGGTTTTGTTGAGCGATATAAACTTATTCAAAAGATTCGCTCCGTAAGTAAACACACTCTTTTACTATCAGGTGGTGATATTAATACAGGAACTCCTGAGTCCGATCAATTCGAAGCTGAGCCAGACTTTAAGGCCATGGAAATAATGGGTTATGATGCTATGGTCTTAGGAAATCATGAATTTGATAATCCTCCTGCTATTTTAAGCAAACAAAAGAGTTGGGTGAATTTTCCCTTTTTAGCGGCCAATATTAGACCTATTAGCGGACAAGCGCCTTTTACCCCATACCTTGTGAAGGAGTTTGAAGGTAAAAGAATTCTTATTGTAGGACTCTTAACAGATGAAATCTCAAAAACGAGCTACAAAGGATTCCCAACTAAAAACCCCATATACTCCATGGAAAATGAAGTTCAATGGGCCGAACAAGAGCTACCAAGAATTATTCAAAAAGAAAAACCCGACTTTACGATCCTGCTCACTCATATAGGATTCTACGAAAATGGCAAAACGGTCAGTGGAGAATTGAAGGGAGATGTTCATTTAGCGGAGAGACTTATTCAAAGAAACATTGATGTGGACCTCATCATCGGTGGACATTCCCAAAAAGTTTTACTTAAACCCTATTGGCATAGAAACCGAATACCTATTGTCCAAGCAGGGGAGTTTGGGAAGTTTTTAGGGCAAATTGAAGTTGGTATAGTTAATAACCAGTTAAAGGTTTTAAATAGGCCTGAAGATTATAAAATTTATTCCATCAACTACAAATTAAAGGAAGATGATTTAGCGTTAAAGACAGATTCGCGACTTGCCAATCAAATCATTCCTCACACTGCGAACATTAATCAAGGCAATAAAGAAGACCTTTCTAAACTGGGACAGCTTCAAAACCTAATCAACTCTTTTTACCAAAAGTACCCAGGTACTTTATCTGAAATAGTCGGTTCCGTAGATGAGTTTATGCCCGGAAGGCCCTCTGGAAAAGGCCAAGAAACCTCTTTAGGAAGATTAATTGCTCACTCCTTTTGTCATTATGCCAAAGCTGATGGGTGTTGGATGGGCAATGGTGGTATACGACAAGATCTAAATCAAGGACAAGTTATTTTTCGAGAGATTGCGACCATCTTACCTGCTAGTTTTAAAAATACTCTTTGTACTTCTTGGATGCGTGGGGACCAATTAAGAAAGTATCTGACTCTTATATTCAAAGGATATCACCGTCCAGGTAAAAGCCCTCTCCATTTTTATGGTATAAAATTCAACCAAGACAAAGGCGAAATAAAAAACATTTTTATTAAAAAATTAACTCCCTCTACTCAAGTTGAGCCAATATCTGAAAATCCGACTCTCTATTTTTTTCAGTATGATAAGATGAAAAGAGCTCCAGAGAAAGCTGAAAGAAGATGGATAGATCTCGACTCTCCACGTGGTGAAGCCGAATATTTTAAAATAAGCTCCACATGCCGCAATATGAAAATTAAGGAAATTGAAAAAAGTTCATCTTACAAGATCTTAGATAATGAGTATCCGGACTACAAAGCTCTTGAAGACTTTTTTATCCGCGAATCTTTGAAAAAGGGTGTTCCGATAAAAGTCAAAGACTATATTTATCAATCGGTTAATTAGTAAATCTGCGCCTTTTAAATAAGGCAAAGAACATTTTTTTATTGTAATTTTGGAACTGAAAACCCAATATCCCCAAATGGTAGATCTTAATGAACTTAATGACATGCAAAAATCGGCTGCTCAGGCCATCGATGGGCCAGTATTAATACTGGCGGGTGCTGGAAGTGGTAAAACTCGAACAATCTCATACCGTATGGCCCATATGGTAAAAAACTTAGATATTGCTCCTCAAAATATTTTAGGTATTTCATTCACCAATAAAGCGGCAACAGAGCTTAAGGAAAGGGTTCTGGCCCTAATTGGAAAAGGAACTGCCTCTCCTCACCTATCTACCTTTCACAGTTTAGGTATAAAGATTCTAAAAAAACAAATACATCATTTAGGCTACGAAAATAATTTTACTATTTTTGATAGTTCCGATCAGATCGCACTTGTTAGATCTATTCTAAAAAACTTTCATGATGAAAAAAAGTTTGATGCTAAGGTTATTCTTTCCAAAATCGGTTTTTGTAAGAATAAAGGCATAAGCGCTGAGGCATTTCCTGAATCAGAGCTGATGGATTTTGAAAACCCCTATGATTTAGCGACGGAACATGTTTATAATGTTTATCAAAATAGACTGCATTTTTATAATGCTATTGACTTTGATGATATTCTTTTTTTAACAGTAAAACTATTTGAGACTAACCCTGAAATTCAAAAGCTATACTCTGAGTACTTTAAATATATCATGGTGGATGAGTATCAAGATACTAACAGTCTACAATTTCGTCTGCTTAAGGCCTTAACGAGTTGTCACGATAACCTTTGTGTCGTTGGCGATGATGATCAATCAATTTATGCCTTTCGAGGGGCCGATATATCTAACATCCTTAATTTTAATAAACAATTTCCCAATGCCATGGTTATTAAACTAGAGCAAAACTATAGATCAACTACACCCATTTTGAATTTAGCCAACAATGTCATTCAAGAAAATAAAGTTCGTTCCCCTAAAAGGCTTTGGACCTCTAATTCAGGAAGTGAGTTACCTTTTTTATGGGCCATGGGTGAACATGACCATGAGGCGCAGGTTATAGTTGAAGATATTGAGAATTTTAGAAAAGCTGGCGGTCAACTAGACGATGTGGCCATTTTATATAGAAGTAATACACAAGCACCCATATTTGAGGAAGAGCTTAATTTAGCAGGTGTGAAATATAGAATGTTAGGTGGTCAAAAATTTTACGAAAAAAAAGAAATTAAGGATCTACTTGCTTACCTATGCCTTATTCAAAACCCTCATAATGA
This sequence comes from Bdellovibrionota bacterium, assembly GCA_030828105.1. Taxonomy (GTDB): domain Bacteria; phylum Bdellovibrionota; class Bacteriovoracia; order Bacteriovoracales; family Bacteriovoracaceae; genus JAURDE01. The sequence goes on from JAURDE010000072.1 coordinate 3,118, forward strand.
AATCGCTTTAAGAAGAGTCATTAATACCCCTCATCGTGGCGTTGGTTTAACAACCTTAAAGAAATACCTCAATGCCTCAAAGGAAAAAAATAAAAGTCTTTATAAGACTATGAAGGAAAATCCCGAAATCGTCCCTGATCGTTCTAGTAAAATTAATGATTTTATAGGTCTCATTTCAAAATATCAGTCTCTTAAATATAATAAACCATTAAATGAACTCATAAGCTCTCTCATTGAAGAAATAGCTTATGATGAGTATATGGAAAAGGCCTATTCAGATAACCCAAAACAGCTTGAGATCAGGAAAAATGATATAAATTACTTTATTCAAAGTGCTGCGCGTACATCTCAAAATAACGAGCCTAAAAATGCATTATCCGTATTTTTAGAGAGGATGGCCCTTGAAGACAATCAAGAGGAAAAAGAAGAAGCACAAAATGAACAAAGTATAACTATGATGACCCTACACTCCTCAAAGGGGCTGGAATTTAATCGTGTTTACCTCGTCGGTGTAGAAGAGGAAATGCTTCCTCATAAAAGAACAATCGCTGAAGGAGAAGATATAAGCGAAGAACGTAGACTTTTTTATGTCGGGGTAACAAGAGCAAGAGAAAAGCTCATTATGAGTTATTGTAAAGAGCGTACTCTGTATGGAAGAAAGGTTACACGACAAATATCTCGCTTTTTACTAGGCCCACAAAAAATGGGATTATTTCAAGAACAAGATCGAACAACGTTTGGACATCTGACTGAAGATGAGGTTAGCCAGTATAAAAAAAGTTTTTTTAATAGCCTTATAAGCTCTCTGGATTAAAAAAAAATTGGCCATCCTTGGCCAATTTTCATTCATCATGAATGAAAGACTTAAATTCCCATCCTTGGTTCTGCCTCTTTCCCATCATGGGATACTTTCTTTCCTTTAATCACAATCGTTTTGGAATCTATGAGTGGAAGCATATTAAAAAAGCTATCCCACCACGTATTTTTCATAGTGATACTAAACTCACCTACATCAGAACATTGAATGCTACTTTGTTTCAGAAGGTCTTTGATATTGACCTCTAATTTTTTTTCTGTTGAGTAAGGTGTGATCAGCCTTTTTGAAATCTCAAACTCTTCACCCACCCCAAATCGGGCCATTTTTGTAGGACATGTTCGAGAGTTGATAATATATTGATGAGAACAACTAAGAAGAAAAGGCCAGATAAGAAAACTAGTTCTCATAGTCTCTCGCCTCCCGACCAAATCCTTGAACACGATATGATTTGATGGAAAACATACCAAAAGAAAGAATTTCTTTTATCCTTTGAGAAGGGGTTTGAAATTCCTCTATTTGAACATTAGAGACACTCAAAAGGCCCTTTTCTCTAAATTTATCATCAAGGTATACTTTATGCTCCCTTGGAAAAATCCCCCATAGAAATGTGTAGACTTCGCCTTCTAAGATTCTCTTTCTGAAGTGATCAGGTTGGTGAGAGAAGAAAACAGGAATAACGCCTCTAGATGTATAATCAACTGCAGAGCAACTAACAACAAGCAACATAAATAGAGGAAGTGATTTTAAGATATCTAACTCCATATATCTTTAATTTTATATATTTTCTGACATCTCGACCTTCAATGTCAACCCAAGGGCACATCGCGAAATGCCTTGAAATGGCCATTGCTACAACTCTCTTATAAAGTTAGAAAATTTTAGAAGTTTTATAAGGAGTAAATTGTGAAATCTTTTAAAGAAAATGAAATTGTCGATTACTGTATCAATCACTCATCTGTACCATCTGATGTTTGTACCGAGTTAGAAATATATACCAAAGAAAAAGTATCCATGTCCCAAATGCTTATAGGTAAGTTAGAGGCAAGTACATTAGGAATGATGATAAAAATGCTTAAGGCAAAAAGAGTCTTAGAATTTGGTACATTCACGGGCTACTCAGCACTGGCCATGGCCGAGGCCTTACCTGATGATGGAGAAGTTATTACTTTAGATATAAATCCTGAAACGGTAGATATTGCAAAAAATTTCTGGAGTAAATCAGAGGCCGGGAGAAAAATAACACCCTTACTAGGTAATGCTGCGGAATTAATGGACAGTATTGAGGGACATTTTGATTTTGTTTTTATTGATGCCGATAAACCTGGATATGAAAGCTATCTCAATTTTTCATTAGACCGATTGAATTCAGGAGGGGCCATTGTATGCGACAATATGTTGTGGAGTGGAAAAGTTTGTAACCCTGAAGAAAATGACACCGATACAAATGCTCTTAGAGAATTAAATAAAAATTTAAAGCAACGAGATGACCTCTATACAACCCTTTTGCCTATACGAGACGGAATGCATGTCATTATGAAAAGTTAAAGTTCGGTTTTCTTTTTTCTTCAAGGGCCTTAAGACCTTCAAAATGATCATTCGTTCTTTGAGCAATACCTTGGTAGGCGGCCAATACTTCTAGATGGGCCTTAAGGTCCATATGAGACCCCATTTTAAGAGCGGACTTCGTAAATCCTTGGGCAATGGGCGAATTTTCTAGAAGCTGATCTATGAGCTCTAATAATTTTTCCATGGACTCATCTTTTGATGCCGTTAATATTTGTAGGGCCCCCCAATCATAAGCTTGCTGTGCCGAAAAGATTTTTCCTGTTAAGAAAATTTCCATGGCCTTTCCATAACCAACAAGTCTTTGTAGAAAATAGGTGCCACCTACTCCTGGTACTAGACCTAATTTGGAGAAAGTTTCTCCAAACTTAACATCTTTATGAGCAATTCGAATATCACACATAAAACTTAAATCACAACCTGCTCCTATGGCATGGCCATTGACGAGCGCTATGATAGGTGTCGATAAGGCCTCTATCGCTAATGGTATTCTTTGTAGACCTTTTATATATTGCAGCCTAAGCTCATTGGCCTCACCTTCAAACATACCTGTCTTTGTGGCCATGGCCTTAACATCACCGCCAGCACTAAAGCATTCACCCTTACCTGTTAAGACTATCACTCTAACGTCTTTATCAAAATCAGCATATTGAAGCACTTCAACCAGAGAGTGGGCCATACTTAATGAAATTGCATTTCTTTTATCTGGTTGATTAAGGGTTACCCAAAGGACGTGACCTTTAAGTTCACACTCTAAATGTTCGAATTTATTTTGATACATTCTATTTCCCTGCTATGAGAGTTGAGAGGTAGCGAGATGGTGTAGTTTTATTTAATTTATTTAAAATAAAGGTGGAAGCCTTTACTAGCTTTTCTATGTCTATTCCAGTTTCAATACCAAGGGAATGAAGAAGATAAAAAACATCTTCTGTAGCAACATTACCACTAGCTCCTGTAGCGTAAGGACATCCTCCTAGGCCACCAGAAGAACTGTCAAAAATATATATTCCTTTTTGTAAAGACGTCAAAATATTAGCAAGGGCCAAACCACGAGTATCATGAAAATGCATTGCCAGCTTATCGACTGAATACTTTTCTAATACCTTATCTAAAACTTTATCAACTTGCTTAGGGTTTCCAACACCAATAGTATCCCCAAGAGATACTTCATAAGCTCCAAAATCAATGAGCTTTTGAATAACCTCCATTAGAGTATCTGTACTTGTATTTCCTTCGTAAGGACACCCAAAAACGGTTGATATATACCCTCTAATTCTAATATTTTCTTTTTGTGCCATAGTGGCCACTTTTTCTAATCTAGAAAGGCTTTCTTTTATATTAGTATTTATATTTTTTTGATTAAAAGTATCACTCGTGGCCGTAAATAGAGCTATCTCTTTTACTCCAAGACTGAGAGCACGCTCCATGCCTTTTTCATTAGGGACAAGACAACTTAAGTGAACATTTTCTTTTTTCTCAATTTTTTCATACAGTTTTTCACTATCTGCCATTTGTGGAATTTTATCGGCCCTCACAAAAGAACAAACTTCAAGACTATTAAGACCTGCTTCTATTAAAAGGTTGATATATTTAACTTTGTCCTCAAGGCTTAAAATAGTTTTTTCATTTTGAAGTCCATCTCTTGGTCCAACCTCAACAATCTTGACCTTTTTTGGTAAATCTTTAAATAGGGCCATTAATTGTTTTCCTTTATATCGACGAGTTCAACTTGACCATCGACTAATTGTCCTTCCTCAAAGTATATTTTTTCTATTTGCCCATTGCAATTTGCCTTTATCGTATGCTCCATTTTCATAGCTTCAAGAACTAAAATAGGTTCACCTTTTTCAACTTGGTCACCTACTTCTTTAAAAACCTTAATAATTTTACCTGGCATGGGCGAAAGCATATGGCCTTGTTCATCTGATTTCTTTTTAACTCTACCCTTTGTCGGGACTTCCAACTCATAACTATTTCCATTATGACATAAGTAAACCAGTCCAGGTATTTGAGAAGAGGATGCGTGAAAGATTTGAGTATGTATTCCCTCATGGTCCAAAATATTATGATTGAGCTCTTCACCTTTTTTATCAAACCAATAAACTTTATCATTAAAGCTAAACTTTACACTATCAGCATCCTGGGAATGCAGCTCTATTTCATATTCAAGGCCATCTATGACAAGTTTTTTCTTCATATTAAATATTCCTAAATCCGCTAATCTGATCCCACACCGTTGAAGAGCTTTGTTCTGATTTAGTTCCTTTACGGTTAAGCAAATAGGCCGCTATCACATGAGCAAGTTCTTCATCACTAGAGGCCTTTTCGGTGAGGAGTTGTTCTTTATGGGTTTGAACAAAATGAGTAAAGGTTTCGCCATCAACAAAGCTTTGATGTTCTAAAATTTTCTTTAAATAGCTACGATTTGTTTTTAAACCAAGAAAAAGCACTTCATTGAGAGCTAATTTACATTTTTCAATAGCACTATTCCTATCACTTCCCCAAACAATCAATTTAGCGAGCATTGGATCGTAATTGATACTGACGACATTCCCTGATACATACCCTGTATCCATTCGTACATTTTTTAAACTAGATTCACCTAAGAACTCAATTTTTCCGACAGAGGGAAGAAAATCGTTTTGAGGATCTTCTGCATAGATCCTCACTTCGATACTATGACCTCTTTGTTTTATCTGTTCTTGTTCAAGACCGAGAGCTCTTCCCTCAGCTATAGCAATTTGCTCTTTAACTAAATCTACTCCAGTAACCATTTCTGTTATAGGATGTTCAACCTGTAGACGAGTGTTCATCTCTAAAAAGAAGAACTCGCCATTTTTATCCAAGATATACTCTATCGTTCCTGCTCCCCTATAGTTAATACCAGAAGTTAAGGAAATAGAAGCTTGTGCCATTTTTTCACGAACTGAATTATCTAAGGCCACTGAAGGTGTTTCTTCAACGATCTTCTGATGTCTTCTTTGGATAGAGCATTCTCTTTCATATAAATGAAGGTGTTTTCCATGGGTGTCTGATAAAACCTGAAACTCAATATGGCGAGGATCTTCGATAAATTTCTCTAGTAGTACAGAATCGTCACCAAAAGCATTCTTGGCCTCTCGCTTGGCCGCATCTAGAGAGTCCTGAAATTCATTAGCTTTGTAAACGACTCTCATTCCCTTTCCACCACCACCTTTTGATGCCTTTATCAAAACAGGGTAACCTATTTGATCCGCTTGCTGCTTTAGGCATTCTAAAGATTGGTCCTGGCCATGATAGCCTGGAATGATTGGGAGGTTATATTTTTGGGCCGTTAGCTTACTCTGAATTTTATCACCCATAAGAAGGATAACATCAGGAGTTGGTCCAATAAAAATAAGACCCGAGTCTTCAACCTTTTTTGCAAAACCATCATTTTCAGAAAGAAAGCCATACCCTGGGTGGATCGCATCTGCCCCTTTTTCTTTTGCTATAGAGATAAGAAGATCCTGATTTAGATAAGTTTCACTAAGGGTTTGCCCCTCAAGTAAAATAGCTTCATCGGAGTACAGAGCGTGAGGTAGTTTTTTTTCTTCAGGAGCATAAAGAGTAATTGTTTTAATACCAAGCTCTCTACAAGTTCCTATTATTCTTAAGGCGATCTCACCCCTATTAGCTATTAATATTTTTTTTATCTTTTTCACTTGTTCATCCATGCTGGTTTTCTTTTTTCAAGTAAAGCGGCCATACCTTCTTGTCCTTCGTCTGAGGCCCTTACATGAGCAATAAACTCCGTGGTATAGCCAGAGACCTCTTCATGGCCAAGCCTAGATTTTTCTACCACATTAAAAACAAGCTCTTTGGCCAGATGACTTGCTTTAGGTCCAGCAGAGAGAAACTCATTAACAATTTCCTCCGTTTTATTATCCAATTCATCAAGTCCAACCACTTCATGAACAAGCCCCATTTCTTTTGCTTTATAAGCATCAAATCTTCGTCCACATAAGAAATTCGCCCGTGCTTGTGAGTTGCCTATTTTCGCTACAACGTAAGGTGATATGACAGCAGGAATAATGCCAAGCTTTGCCTCAGTAAATCCAATTTTTGCTTTTTCTTGAGCTATAACGAAGTCACAACAAGAAATTAGTCCAGCTCCACCTCCTAAGGCGGCCCCGTTAACTTTTGCTATAGTAGGTTTACTAAAAGTATTTATCGCATGAAACATCTCATTCATTCGACCGGAGTCTGCTACGTTCTCATCGAAGCTGTAATTTTTCATGGCCTTCATCCAATTCAAATCGGCCCCTGCGCAAAATGATTTACCTTCACCAGTAATCACAACGAGTCGTAATGTGTTACCTTTTTGCGCCTGAGAAAAGCAGTCTCTCACTTCGGCAATTAAATCATCATTAAATGCATTATGAATATCTGGGCGGTTAAGGGTTAGTGTTCCAACCCCTCTTTCATCTCGAGAGTATTTAATAAGTTTATAATCCACGTATAGACCTTTATGGGTTCAAATTTTGGGACCATATTAATTAAAACAGGTGATGAATGACAAGGTGTGAAGTTCCATTACCTCACAGCGCACAATGCCCTAAACTTTAAACTCACCTTTAAGATGGAGCTTTGTTTCATTTTGATTGGTCACAAGTAGCTCATATCGTCCTTCAAGGGCCACAATATACACTTTAACTTGAGCAGGTAAAACAACCGGTGAGAGAAAGCGTACATCTATCTCTTTTGGATTGAGTCCATAATCCAAAAGACATTCAAATGTTTTAGAGAATGAGGCAAAACCATGAAGAATCTTATTGGGGAAACCAGATATCTTGGCAGCAGCAGAAGACCAATGGATTGGGTTTAGATCGCCAGAAATTATTCCATAATTCTTACCATCGTTGGCCACTACACTCCACTGTCCTACCAACTGAGCATTATCTGGTAACTTAAATTGCTCTTTTTTCTTTTTAATCCCTTTACCTGATATAAAAACCGAATGAAAATCTGCCTCCAAAAGAGTATTGCCTTGAAGATCTTTTGTAATAACTCTCTGGTGTAGACGGCTTTTATTTTCTTCCTTTTTGGCCTCAACAAATATCCCTTCAAGATGAAATTGCTGACCACGAGGAACAGGCTTCAATATTTTAAGAGAACAGCCCTGGTTAATAACTTTGTGCAAAGGATAGGGATGGTTTTTACCAAGCTCGAAAGCAAGCGGAATGGACCACTGAGGGAAAAAGTGGGCCGGTATCTCATTTTCATATCTATTTTTGACATTCAGCCATTTTATAAAAGAGTCGACAACATCGTTAGCAACTGCATCGACCGTCATACTCATTGTCTGGCCAAAAGGAAAAGGCTCTCCCTTTTTCTTTATCGACCCCAATAATGCATTAGAAAACACCTGTCCTAAGACTTTAAGCATAGGTTTTTGATGAACAAGTAGACTTAACTTTGTTTCCATATTTTCCTCCATGAATATTATAAGGAGAACATAGGCTACAGCATTACGTCAAAAGAATTACATTCTAAAAATACCAAACTTGGTTTCTTCGATTTCCCTATTAAGACAAGATGCTAATGCCAATCCGACAACTTCTCGAGTAGAGGCAGGATCAATAATTCCATCGTCCCATAACCTGGCACTTGAATAGTAGGCGCTACCTTCTTTTTCATACTTTTCTTTAATCGGTCTTTCAAAATCACTTTTCTCAGCATCACTCATCTCTGATTTACCTTGAGCAACTAGGTTATTATTTTTAACCGTTGAAAGGACTCCTGCGGCCTGATCTCCTCCCATGACTGAGATTCTTGCATTAGGCCACATAAAGAGAAAACGAGGTGAATAGGCCCTTCCGCACATCCCATAATTACCTGCCCCGAAAGAGCCACCTATAATTACAGTAATCTTAGGTACATTAACTGTGGAGACGGCCGTAACCATTTTTGCTCCATGCTTAGCTATTCCTTCACTTTCATATTTTTTTCCAACCATAAAGCCTGTTATGTTTTGAAGAAAGAGGAGAGGAACTTTTCTCTGACCACATAGCTCTATAAAATGGGCCCCTTTTTGGGCAGACTCAGAAAATAAAATTCCATTGTTGGCAACAATTCCGACTTGTTGACCGTGGATCCGAGCAAACCCTGTAACTAATGTTGTTCCATATTTTTCTTTAAACTCATGGAACTCACTACCATCTACAATACGAGCTATTATCTCTCTTATATCAAATGGAATTTTAGTATCTCGTGGAAGGACGCCATAGACTTCCTCTTTATCGTAGAGAGGTTTTTTAATTTCGTCAGAGATAGATTTTTGACCTAATAAAACACCTTTAGGTTTAAAGTTGAGGTTTTCAATAATATTTCTGGCCATATGAAGGGCCTCTTCTTCAGTTTCCGCAAAATGATCCGTCACCCCACTTTCGAAACTATGAACTTTTGCTCCGCCTAGCTCTTCGGCGCTAACCTCTTCACCTGTTGCGGCCTTGACAAGAGGAGGTCCTCCCAAAAAGATCGTACCATTACCTTTAACAATAATTGTTTCATCACTCATGGCGGGAACATAGGCCCCACCAGCAGTACATGAGCCACATACAACGGCAATTTGTGGAATGCCCATTGAAGACATTTGGGCCTGGTTATAGAAAATTCTTCCAAAGTGCTCTTTATCTGGAAAAACTTGATCCTGCATAGGAAGGAATGCTCCACCGGAATCCACAAGGTAGACACAAGGCAGGAAGTTTTCTTTTGCTATTTCCTGTGCCCTAAGATGTTTTTTAACTGTTAGAGGAAAATAAGTTCCGCCTTTTACAGTCGCATCATTAGCAACGAACATGCACTCTATTCCATGAACTCGACCGATACCTGTAATGATGCCTGCACTTGGAACATCAGTTTCATAAACATCTTCTGCAGCTAGAGTTGAGAGCTCAAGAAAAGAAGAGCCTTCATCAAGAATTCTCTCAATTCTTTCTCTGGCCAAAAACTTATTTCTATCTAGGTGTTTTTTTATATTCCTTTCGCCACCGCCCTGCGAAACTCTATCTACTCTGTCCTTTAATTCATTAAGAAGGCCAAGGTTAAATTCCTTATTCAAAGCAAATTCTTGTGACGATATATCAATGTGACTGGAAAGGATGTCCATTATTACCCCTGTGTCATTTTATTTTTAATACTTATAACATAGCGGTATCTAAAATTTAAAGCCGAAACCGACCATTTCTGTCAAAAGAGATTTTTTAAATAAAACCTAAGTTAAATTTCTATTTTTATATATAATATACATATGGAAGAAAATAAAAATTTGGCACTGGTTGTCGATGATGAACAAGATTTTTGTGAAAGCTTTAAGATCCTTTTATCCAATTTCAATTGTAATGTTGAGTATGTCACCAATGAGCAGGAAGCTTCACAAAAAATAAAAGAAAAAGCCTATGACCTTATATTTTGTGATATTTTCTCCAGTGCAAATTCAACTTTTATAAAGTTCATTGAAAATCTGGCCCATAATCACAATCTCAATGGAGAAACACCACTGGTTCTTATGAGTGGTATTGCAAGTAATGAGTATCTTTCTAAACTTAAAGATAAAGAAACAATTGTCTATGACTTCTTACTTAAACCTCTTGATATTGTAGCAATACTCGCCTGCCTTCTTAGTGTTAACGATCGCCTTATAGGAAAAGGGAAAAAAGGGCTTCATCTCCCTCAGCCTAAGGTGAAAGGAAATAAAAACACACAAACCAAAAAAGCAATGTCAGAGCTTGAAGCGCTGTCTAA
>JAURDE010000115.1 GCA_030828105.1 Bdellovibrionota bacterium
TAAATTATTAGAATTCAAAAACTCTCTAGAAGAAATCCTTACTGAAGGGATTAAGCTGACTCGAATTGCGTATGATCTTATTTTTAGAAATCCTGACCCTGATAAGGCCAGAGAATACTATAACTGCATGAATGATTTAGGCGAATCCAGCAGTGATTTTTACTATCTTATTTATAATTTTCCCGAAAGCTGTGCATTGTTTAAAGATGATAGTATGGGTTTTAAATATCTTAATTATTTAAATATCGTCGCTTTAGACTTTCATCAAAAGAGTCAAGCAGATACCTGGCCTGGTGTTCCTCTTGAGTTAGAAAAAGGACAAGGTCTTTTTGATAATAAAGGTATTTTCTCTCCGAGCATGCTCAACTCAAGCGTAGCTAATCTTAAAGTTACGGATGAAATTTTAGGGCCTATTTCAGATCAAACCAATACTGGTGGTATTTCATATACTCTTGATATTTTGGCCAATCATTTATTTCAATATTATATTAAAGGGTCTCCTCTTATTGATTATGTAAAGCGATTTGTTGGTTTGCTAGATGGTTTTTTCCGATCTGGTTATGAATCAAAAATTTGGAGAACTTATTTACTTAAAAAGGCCGTTAAAGAAGAAAATTATAATAATATACCTGATCTATATAAAAATATGGGACATTTTCTTATTGGACTTGGCGAGGAGATCAATAATGGAAAGTATGATGAACACTTTGATAGAGAGTTTCCACCACAGGTGCCAGAGCTCAAATGTAAATCCTTTCACAATTTTAATATAGAAAACGACCCCTGCCCAACCAAAAGTAAAATCAAAGAAATTGGTACAAAGGTTATCGATAGGATGCTAACTTCTTTAGGCCCTGAAGGATACCGTCCTATAGATTTTAACATTCAAGGACTTCATCCCGACGGAGTAAAGCTTCCTTTGCCATATCCTAAAGGGGCAACACCAGAGCATTATGTATTTGATTTAAAAGAACAGGTCTACACATATTATGACCTTGCAGATAAATCTCTACCAATAAACAGAAAATCATTTCCCTACTTCCCTAAAGATTATGATAAAAAATATGGATCCTATAAAAGACAATTAAAAGAATGGAAAAAGGGAAATCTCAATAAAGTAGATCCAAAGTATTTACAAACATTAACGACATCTGAAAGACTTGAAACAATCATGAGAGAGTTCTCTTTCGATGATCATAACCTACTCGTTCAAGTTGCAAATCACTCTGCTTATCACAGGATGGATAATATAAAACTAACCCTTGAAAAAAACGAGCTATTAAAGGGATGTGTTAATTTAGGCGCATGCGGACTCACTCTTAACAGAGAGGAAAAAAGAAAGGCCAATAACGCCCTGACTATGTATGATGCATTCATTGAAGTACATACCTATTTTGCCCATGCAGAAAATCTACAGGTCTTTACAACCTCGACCGTACTCAGTTCAGCAGAAGATGTTCGAAAACCTTGGGCCGCAAAGTATTCGACTGGTGAATTGCCAGTATTATTCACCAAAAAACAATTAAAGGGACATAATGCTGTCTTATTATCTTTAACCGCACAATTAGCTTTTGTTAGTAATGCTGGACGCTGGATGAAAGATAGATTTGGTAGAAGTCGCAAAGAACTTAATCAATATTTAAAAAGTGAAGAATTTAAAATATTAAATGATAATTATATGAGTGGATACCCTTTAAAGGCCACTTATTACGCTATATCCTCAATTTTAAAAGAATCAATCAGAAAAAAAGCTGGTCAAAAGGCTACCTTCTTTGAAGATTCAATCGATTATATTTATGGTTTGGATTATCAAAATTTAAGAACATTTGAAAACTTCATAGGTAATTTATTATTCCTCAACAGTTTCATAGGGCCTGTTACTCAAAAAAAGGGACTTGAGCATTTCTACAACCCCAAAACTGAAAAGACTTATAGCAATAACAAGGACTTTAACGTCCTTTTAGCAATTCCACTCATTATTAAAAACTGGGAACTCATAAAAAACAATTGGCCAAGAGATATCAACCTTATTGAAGTTATAAAAAAGGTTAACGCAGTTTTAAATATATTTAAGGATAGATTACTACAAAAAGATGTATCCTTTTATCGTGCTCTTAATGATTCATTTATGATCATCAACAATGCACTATTGCTAAATCAAAAAGACTCCAAAAAAGGAATTGAACTAGCCATCAATTACTTATCAAAAGATAACAAGTTATATGATTTCATTTCGATAGCAGAAACTCTGCTAGACTATATTGATATGCTCACTCTTGATCAAGGTAGACGAACAGGCCGCAGGTTTATTGAGTTAGGAAACAACCTTTTAAAAATAGGAAATGATAATAGGCTTGATTATAGCGCGCTGCAGGAATATATACAACTAACTCTTGAAAGTAAGAACTGTAAAAACCAATCCTGCTCTATAAACCCCCATTTTGACGAAATTCCAACAATTATTCATTATCTCAATCAAGAAAACGACCAAGGAAAAAAACATCTCGAGATACTTTTAGAAACATTAGCGATTAAAGATAAAGAGGACCTTCTCACTATGCTAGAAGAATTTCTTCCAAACTTAACCATTAAATAATAGTCATAATGCCTTTAAAAGTGCTAGTTTAGCGATTCAAACTTTTGCAGGTGTGAATATGGAAGCATTTAAGATTATATACACGGTCCTTGGTGGGTTAGGGATCTTTTTTTACGGCATGAAAGCAATGAGCGAGTCTTTACAGAACATGGCAGGCGGGCTCATTAAAAATATTATAGCTTCTCTAACAAGTCATCGTTTAGTAGCTGTCGCCGTTGGTACCCTAGTTACCATGTTGGTACAAAGTTCATCGATCACAACAGTAATGGTAGTTGGCTTTGTTAATGCTAGTTTAATGAACCTAACTCAGGCCATAGGTGTTATCTTTGGTGCGAATATTGGAACAACTATTACTGGGTGGATTATATCCATCAAAATCGGCAAATATGGGTTACTTTTAGTCGGGCTTGGGATTTTTCCTGCACTCTTTGGTAAATCTACAAAGGCAAAAAACTTAGGAAGAGTATTTTTTGGAATAGGTTTAATTTTCTTTGGACTTGAAATAATGAGTAACGCATTCAAGCCATTAAGAACAATGCCTGAATTCCTTGAAGCTATAGCCTATTTTAGTGACCCTAATTATGGGGCCTATTTAGCCTGTATTATTGTTGGTTGTATTCTTACATGTATCATACAGTCGTCTTCGGCAATGCTTGGAATAACAATTGCCTTAGCATCTTCAGGGGTTATTCAATTTCATACAGCTGCGGCACTCGTTTTAGGTGAAAATATTGGAACTACGATTACTGCCCTACTTGCATCGGTTGGTGGCAATGTTCACGCTAAAAGGGCCGCTAGGGCCCATGCCATTTTCAATATGCTAGGCGTTGTCGTACTCTTTAGTGTCTTTCCTTTGTATATTCAATTAGTTGATTGGATCATCCCAGGTGATCCCAACCTTTTAAATGCGGCAGGAGAAAAGCCAAATATAGCGGTTCATATAGCAACAGGACATACCATTTTTAATGTTGCCGCTACAATTATATTCATTCCATTTCTAACTCCTTTGGCGAATCTTGTTTGTAAGTTAACTCCTTCAAAGGGCGGTCGTGTAGATAAAGAAGGACACCTTATTGCGCTAGGCAAACATACAGACTTATTACCACCAGCTGCAATTCTTCAGGCCCAAAAGGAAATAGAACTCTTTTTTAAAATTGTTGATAAGACATTTAAGAGAGTTCGATCCTATATTGATTCACCTACAGATGATCAGGATATTCTAAAGGAAATTAATAAGGCCGAAACGAAGACTGATATTTATCAAAAAGAAATAACTGAATTTATAGTCCATTTATTGGAAAAAGACTTAAGTGAGGAGCAGGCCGTTGAAGCTCATAGAATCATTAAAATAAGTGATGAACTAGAATCAATTACCGATTATTTAGAAAAACTGGCCCTCAATGCTCAAAAATTCAAACAAAAGGCTCCTTTAAGTGGTAAGCTTAAAAAAAGTATTCTTGCTCTTTTTGAGCAAGTAGACCATATGTATCAAGAAACCAAAGACCAACTTCAAGACTATAGCAAGGACCGAATGTTGGAGATTGAGAAGGTTTCTAATAGATTATGGAATGAGGCAGAAAAGCTTAGGTCTGAATCTTTTATTATGCTATCATCTGAAAAAGTTTCGCCTGATGTGATTATGTACTATTCAGATATGGTTGTCGCCTTGAGAAAAATAAGAAGTCATACACTTAATATTTCCCAAGCCTCTAGCTAAATAAAGGGCCAGATATTTTTTTATCTTGCGTCCATTCAAATAAGTGAGACTCACGTCCTCTTTCTGAAGGGCGTATCCAAGCAAAGCATTTTCTTCCATAAGGTCTCGTGCACTCAACATCATGAAAAGCAGGAGACCAAGTGCCTGTATTCAAAAATTCAACGTCCCCCATCTGCGTATGAATTTCCTTATGGGTATGACCTAGAATCGCCCTTTTGACTCCTAATATCTGTGTTGAAAATTCAATTTTTTCCCTAATATTTTTAATCACGTGGTCAACTTCAGACTCAACACTTTGAGCGTAAAAGATAAAAGGTGGAATTAATAAAAGAACCGGTATAACAAACCACCAGAGACTCACAGGAATAAAAACATTAAAGAATGTGAAGATTTGAAACCCTACAAAAAATATAAGTAAAAGGATAATGGCACGATCGAGCCAAAGCTCTCTTAAAATTTTTAAAGGATCAAAAATAGCAGGATGGACATGATTATCTCTTAATGCTCTTAATTTTTGTGGTGTTGTATTTGAGTTTTTGGCCATTTCTCCTACTCTGGCCTCAGTTAATAGAGGGTCTCTTTGGGCCGGCAATAGTCCTTCTCTAACACTATAGACAAGGGTAATGGCCGCAGACCATATCCAACTCCAAAGAAGAAACGGTTGAGTTTTGGCCACATAACGGTAAAAGAAAACAAGGTATTCTCTTGCACTTGATTTAATAAAGCTAGAGTCAACGTGAGGGTTCATTAACCCCATTCCATTGAGAATAATTTTTCCTGCCAGGTTACCAAAAGGAAGTCGGACGTAAAATTTATGATTATGTTTGATAATAGGGTGAATCGGATTATTACATACACAGTATTCATCGTACTGGTTACCATGCTCTATTAAAGTATCACCATTACTAACGAAGAACCATTCACAAAATCTAACTCGTTCTTTTTCTTCATTATTTAGATCAAGGCGATTTAAAATATCTTCCCTTACAGTTAACCAATGTAACTCCATATCATGATTACCGATCACGAAGACGACTTTATTTCCCTTTTTTATAAACTCTCTAAGGGATTCCACAAAAACATGATGATCATTTAAAATCACGTTCATCTTAAATCGAGACTTATTTTCTTCTGAACTAAGCCCCCTTATTTTCTCTAACCATGAAATACGATATGGTGGGTTTTCTGGTAATTTTAATATTGAATCAAAGTCAAAAATATCACCATTAAGCACCAGTTCAATCGGTTCAGTAATTTTTCTTTGGATCTCTTCTAAAAATAATTTAAAATCTTCATCAATAAAAAACTCTCTCGTTTTAAATTTTTTCCACAAAGGATTTTGAGGATGAGGAGGTTCCTCATCTGATAAATGAAAATCACTTAATATAATTGTATGATTGGCCTTTTCAAAACTCAAAAAGTGTACCCTCCAGTTAAAATTAATCCAGATAAACTCGATGTTGCATCAATATCTCCACCGCTTACAGTAAGAGTTCCTGAATACCCTATAAATCGGTATCCTAGAGTTAGCTTAAGTTTGTCTCCAATATACCCTAAACCACCCTGAGCACCGTAGCCCATACCAATATCAATAAGGTTATCGGCCGGCCCAGGCAAAGATAGGATACCTCCTCCATACAAAAATATATTTTGACCCATTAAATAGGTCGCATTGAGGAAAAAGTTGTAAAAAGTGTAAACTCTTGCGGGTTCAAGGGCCTGATCCTGACCGTTTAAATCGATGGCAGAACTAACCTCTCTTTTCCATTCGTACTCACCTCCAATGGCATAACCCCATTGTCGCTTAAAGCTCAGATTGTAGTACTCAAAACCAAAACCAATAGCGCTAGACATTTCTTCTGTTAGCTCATAATCACTTCCATCCGTGTTCGTTCCTTCCCAAACAAATTGATTGGCCATGTTATATAAAATATAAATATTTTTATTTTTATGTGATTTGATTGTTTCTTTCTTTCTTTTAACAGTTCTTTTTTCCATTTCGTCTTCAATGTCTTCGATAGTGTCATCCATTATGACTGAGGATCTTGATAACCAATCCCCTCTTTTAATTTGATTTTTAAAAGAACATGTTTTGATATTAATAATCACTCTATTATTATTCATTTGTTTAGCAATTTTTACTGGACATATTTTTCCACTTGGAGACTCTAGATTAAGAAGTGACCCCACCTCAGCATTAAAACTTGATAAATGTTTAATAAGAGCATATTTTTTTGAACTCGTAACTTTAAGTACTCTTGCAACACGTTCTTGAGAATAGAGATTATTTGAAATAAAAAAGATGACAACAACCAACCATTTCATAAAGCTTCCTCTCGAACACTGTTTTTATATAACCATTTTAACATTCTAAATAAAATTATAAAGGCATTACATTACCTGACTGTTTTGTGTTTTTTTACATCCTTCCAAAAAACTGTATGATGAAATAAAAAAAGGAGTTTATATGAAATTTATACTATTTTTTATTCTTTCTATATCAACCGCCGTAGGTATAACAATACCTTCTGATACGCTAAAAACAAAAATACTTGAAAACTCATTAAGGTGCCCAAATCTCAACGGATCCTGGAAGGGAAAGTGTGAAAATGTGGACACTCGTGAAGTCATGAGTGCTCAAATTCTTATTACCCACACAAACTGCTCAACATTGAAGTTAAATAATTCGTTGTTTTATCCTGGCACAACTCAGACGGAAACGACATCAGGATTAAGAGGAAATCACACTCAAACAACTCACTCCTATTGGCATAATCAAGAAAACGGTTTTACATTAAAAATTAGTGCTAAAGTCATGAATTATAACAATGCCCAACACCTTGAGGAAAACCATGGCGTTATATCAATGAAACGCACCAATAATTACTTAGAGTTGACCCAGCTCAACAAGGTGATCACAGCACAAGGTAAAGAAAAGCGAGAATTATTAAAGTGTGGCCTTAATATTTAGAGATACATCTCGACACCTTCACTCCAGTTGAAGGTGTCTACATTTTCTGTGGTTACTTCATGTTTTTCAAATACGATTCCGTCCTGCTCTGAAAGCTCAAATAGCTCATCTACTTTTGCCTTCCAACTATTGATAGGTTTTCTACTTTTAAAGAAACTAATTATTTCATCAATCATTTGAATATCACCAATAAGAGTGAAGGATACACTTCCATCAACAAGATTTGTAGCTCCGGCCTTGAGTCCTCTTTTATAAGCCCCTCGTATAAGAGTTTGTCTAAACATAACCCCTTGAACATTACCAACGACTTTAAAATAATGGGCCGACACAAATACTCCTAACTCGTGTGATTAATTAATAAGAATGATTTATCTATATTATGGATAAGATATTCTTCAGTGCTACCAAGAAATAGACTTAAAATACTTTGCTTTCTTTTGGCCCCAAATACGATTAAGTCATATTCATTTTGCTGAGTTTCTTTAACAATGAGTTCTCCAACATTCTTATGGGCCCCATCAATGACAGCAACTTGAAAAGGACATTTAATCTTATTGAGCTCATTCTCTATGTCATTAAGTTTTTGTTGAAAATTTTCATTCGTTTTTACATGGCAAATAGTAAGATTTATTGAGAAGACTTGATTTAATTTAATAATCCATTTGAGAGACTCATCGACAGAATCAAGAAGGTCAGTGGCCCAAAACACGTTTTTGGGTTTAACGACATCCTCATTTTTGACAACAAGAATGGGGATTTTAGTCGCTTTCAACAACCTCTCTGTTGTTGATCCTAAAAATAGCTCACCCCACTCGTTATGAGTTTTAGGACCTAAAACGAGAAAAGATAGGTCTTTGTCCTTAACTTCTTTGAGTATAGAATCTATAATTTTCCCACAAATGATAGAAGAGTCTTTGATAAGTTTTCTATCACCACCCGCCTCATCGACTGCTCTATATGTTTTTTTTAATGCATTAGAAATATAAATATCTCTAATTTCCTCGACCTTCATTTTCCATTCATGGTTAATGGTATCACTAATTTCAAGGTCAGCACCTACGTTGATAACATGAAAAACATGCTTTAACATACCTAATGTATCGGCCCAATGAAGTGCTGTCTTCAGAACAAGTGGTGTGTAGTAACCATGTGAGATTGGAATTCCCATTTTATTCATCATAGCTAATTATACTTTAAATAAATTGAAATAAAAATAATTCTATCCATTAAACAATATTTATTCATACTACTCTTTTGCACCACAATTAGGCATTTCTGGAGCATATGGGTTTTGAACCTCACTTACTTTTTTAGAGTTTTGTATCCATTTCTTCTTAACCATAGGGCAATAATATGAAGAATAATCTAAATCTAAGCTGTATTTTTTCATTATGTGAATAAGTGCCATAGAGATTCTATTGAGTTGATTATTTAACTCACTTCTGTCTTCTTCTTTGCTCATTTTATTTAAGGTTTTTTTGGAATAGGCAAGAAGCTTAGAAACTTCTTCATCCTCAATTGAACTTATTTTTTCAGCAAGCTCTTTTGATCCATCTATGACCTTTTTTTTGTCAAAACTAAAGAAACTAGCATGAAGGGACTCATAACTTTTAAAAACATTATTGAGTTGCTCTTTGGTATTAGAATCAATTGCAAATACATTAATTGAAAAAAATAGGCCCATTAAAAAGTATTTCATCTCAA
>JAURDE010000034.1 GCA_030828105.1 Bdellovibrionota bacterium
ATGTAGATTAGTGGGTGATGATGGTAATGCATATGGCATAGTTCCTATGACAGAGGCCAGAAGAATCTCTGAAGAAACTGGACTTGATCTAGTGGAAATTTCACCTAATGCTAGACCACCAGTGGTTAAACTCATAGATTACGGTAAATACAAGTATGAATTACAAAAAAAGGCCAATGAGGCCAAGAAAAAGCAGGTAGTTTCTGCTTTAAAGGAAATACAGTATCGTCCTAATATTGAGGCCCATGACCTGGAGACTAAGCTCAAAAAAGCTGCTCAATTTCTAGAGCATGGTGATAAACTGAAGCTCGTTATGCAGTTTAGAGGTAGGGAAATGGCCTATAGGGATGCAGGGATGGAAAAATTTAAGGCCATAATTGAAAAAATTATAGGCTTTGGTGCCCAGGTTGAATCTGTACCCAAGATGATGGGAAATAGAATTATTGCCATTTTAGCCCCAGATAAGAAAAGTATTAAAAAATAATATATCGCATTGTGTTATTTCAGCTTTTCCTTTTTACTTTTAATAAGTTTATTGCTAGAAGGGTCACTTGAATAAGGAGTGTTAACATGCCGAAAATGAAAACAAGACGTGCTGCTGCTAAAAGATTTTCAGCTACAGCAAATGGAAAAATTAAAAGAGGTCGTAAATTTGGAAGACACATTCTTGAAAAGAAGTCTCAAGAGCGAAAAAAGAAAGCTCACAAGATTGATTATGTTCATCCAGCAGATGAAAACACTGTAAAGAGGATGCTTCCTTACTTATAAAAATAAATTAATTTCTAAGCCTTTGGGTATTAAAAGTGGATTTCCCCCCAAAGCTTGAAACAGGAGATAAAAATGGCAAGAGTACGTAGAGGTTTTAAAGCAAGAAGAAGAAGAAACAGAGTTCTTAAGTTAGTTAAAGGTTTCCACTTTGATAGAAGAACTAAGTTTAAGCATGCCTACCAAACATTAGTTAGGGCCCTTCATTATTCCTACGTAAGTAGAAAACTTCTCAAAAGAGATATGAGAAAACTTTGGATTATCAGAATTAATGCAGCTGCTAATCTTTTAGGAACTTCATACTCTAGATTTATCAATAGTCTTAAAAAAGAAAACGTAACCCTCAATAGAAAAATGTTGGCGCAAATTGCGGCCACAGATATGGAAGGGTTTAAAGCTATTCATACTGCGGTTAAATAAATAACCAGAGGACTGAAAATTGTTTAGGAAACCATGGTGGGTTTTCATTACTTTTCTCTTCTCATGTTCCCACTTTACTAGTAACAGGGAGCTTGTCTCCCTTGATTCTCACCCTAGAGGGGCAAAAGTCTATAAAGAGCAAGGTAACCAAAATAGACCCAAGTTGTTGGGACTTACACCGTTGTTTTATAAAGAGAATAAGGATGATGTCAGACCATTTTTATTCGAGTTTTATGAAAACAACTCGCTAATTAGATCTCTTCAAGCAAAAAAACAAAATAAATGTAAGATGGTTTGGACGGACTCACTAATTGATCGTATCCCTATCATTAAAAGCTTAATTCCGGAATTTATTAAAAACTTTGGAGATACCCTCAATCCTATCGGGAAAATTAGAGGTGGATCCTTAGAATGTTACAGCTTCGCAAGAAGTATGGCCGTAAATTTAGACGTAAAACCTTTAGATTGTAAGAAAATTGTGGCCATCTCTCCCTATCATAGCTCTTCTTTTGTCAGTAAAAGAATTATAGCGGATTGGGTAAAAAATACCTTTGAGAAAAGAAAAAATAAATGTGATCAATTTATTAGTCCCAAAGTAACTGAGGTTTTTATGGATTTCCTTGGGATGGATCACCTCAACCGGAGATATGGTAAAAAGTATTTTCCGCAGGCCATAGGGGCCAAAATAGGAAAACGATTTAATGCCACCCATGTTGTCTTTCTCCCTTATACTCAAGTAGCTGATACCTTTGAGATTTCTCCAGAAGTCTATGACCTACATTTAAATTTTCGAAATGCCGAATACTTAGAGGGTAAATTCTCCAGTAAGATTAAAGTCAAAAAACGTAATGCTATTTTAGAAAAAATAGGCGAAGCCTTCCAGCTTATACCCAATACCATCTCTTTAAAAACTAAACTAAGACAAGAGGTAGGCCTTAAAGATAAAGCACAAGAAGAAAACTATAAAACAAATATTACGACGGCCACGTTTCCTCCTAGCATACGTCTTTCTTTTATTGAATACCCGCATCAAGACTGGACCCTTAACTTTAGATTTGGACCTTCTTTTGGATACAGAAGGTTTAAAACTGACTATAGCTTAAAGTTTCTTGATACTGTTATGGCCATGAAACTATTTTTTAACACACCAGTAGGCACCTTATTAGGCAGGGTTGGTTACGGAGGCAGTTTTATTAATGCCAATAATATAAATATGACTTATAGCAATGATAAGTATGTTAGTCTTTTTCAGTATGGTGCGGAGTTCTATAGGTTTGTGACAGAGCGTATTTTCATTAATGTAGGTTTTCGTAAGAATGTCTTCAATGAAGATAAAATAACAAATGGGAGCTTCAATCTTAAATCTTACTCCCAGCTGTTTTTTAATATTGGCTATTATACGCCTGAATTCAAACTAAAGTTTAGACAGCTTTTTTATAAATAAAATGTCTAAATATTTGAGGAAAAATACTATGAACTTAAATTATATTTTAACTGCATTACTTATTTTTAATGCAAACCTTCATGCCGAGGAATTTAATATGGCCTCCATTGGAGATAGCGTTTCTAAGGCCTATAATGCTGAATCTTTCTTCAGCAATGAAAGCTTGAATTGGTCTTCAGGGCTAGGTCCGAAAAAAAATAAAAATGGTGAAACATTTTCAAGCCATTATAGGAAAATTCAAAAAATGTTCCCTGATAAAAAAGTAGAGGCCATTAATGTCGCCATACCTGGATCCACTACCAGAAGCTTAAAGAGGCAGGTGAAAAAACTTTTGAAAAAAGGTAAAAGAATTGACTACGCAACAATTCTAACAGGAGCTAATAACCTTTGTAGAATTAGAAAAAATCATGATGAGAAAATTAATAAAATGCAGCTCGAGATGAAAAATGCAGTTCAAAAACTTATTGATCATAACCCGAAAATTAAAATTGTTTTGGTCCCCATTCCAAATTTGGAAAGCTTGTATGATGCGATGAAAGAGAAAAGAAAGTGTCGAAGAATTTGGAACTTTGTTCCTTTATGTAAGCAATTTCTTCGCAAAAAAATCTCACAGGAAAAAAGGGATGAATTCTTAAATAGGGTTGAAAAGGCCAATAAAGGTCTTGAAAAAGTTGCCAATGAATATAAAGACAATGTCTTTTTTAATATTCATTTAAGTTTTATAGAGTTTGGTGAAGAATCCATATCTAATTTGGATTGTTTCCATCCCAATAAGCAAGGACAATCACTAATAAGTGAATACACTTGGAACCCCGAGTTTATCCTAGGACGTGAGCTTGGCCCAGGTGAAGATTTTTATTAATATCTTTACCTGTCAGAAGTTATTAGAAAAAATACCAAAGTTTGATATGTAGAACCCTTGTCATTATAAATCAAAACTTCTTAAAATATCAGTGCTTAATATGGATGTTTTTTTAGGGGAGAAGAAATGAGATTTATAAACACTAAGCTTCTTTTACTTGTATTGTTGTTTTCGTCAATTAATGGATGGACTTGTGATGAGATGGGCAAAACAGGTATTGTAGAAGAAAACGATTTACGCATATCAGCTTGGGATAAATCAAACTCTAACTCAATGACGAGATCTGAGTTTTCGAGCATTATTACTCAAATCGAAGAAATATATACTCCTATCTTTAAATCAGTGGGTAAAAACCTAATTATCAAAAAGGACTGGGAAGATAGTGTTGTTAATGCATATGCTAAACTTACTGGGCAAACGGCCTATGTTGTAATGAGTGGCGGTCTGGCCAGGCACCCTGTTATTACTAACGATGCTCTTGCTTTAGTTGTATGTCATGAAGTTGGCCATCATATCGGTGGAGCACCGACAAAGAATATCCGTGGTTTTGGTGGCCCATCTGTAAGTTGGGCAAGTAATGAGGGGCAAGCTGATTATTGGGGTTCCCTTAAATGTATGAGGCGATATCTTTCAACCCAAGATAATGTTGCCCATATTGAGCGTATAAATGTGCCCAATGAAGTTAGAAGGTCATGTGAAGATATCTTTCATGATTTAAACTCCCAGGCCATCTGTATACGAACGACTTTGGCGGGCCATTCTCTTGCCAACATGTTCAGGGCCATTAGAACTAGAAATGGTCGTACTTTAAACGAACTAAGCTTTACAGATAAAGATCCGCGCGTTGTTAAGGATATGGATGATGCCCATCCAGCCCCTCAATGTAGGTTAGACACCTATTTTTCGGGATCTCTATGCGATAGAGATGTAAGAGAGCGAGTAAGCTACACGGATCTTAATAGTGGAGTATGTACCCAAATAAATGGGTACAATAACGGGGTTAGACCTAGGTGTTGGTATAGACCTCCTAGCTACTGATCGAGGCAGTTTAAACAAATTGTTGTGGTGGGAAGAGCATCTAGTCTCTTCTCGCTAATTTGGTTTCCACACTCAGCACAAATTCCGAAAGTATTGTTTTCTATTCTATTAAGAGCATAAACAACATCTTCCAATTCCTTACGCTCGATTTCATCAAGGTGATCAATGACTTCATTATTTTGAAGCATATTCGCTTGCTCTTCAAAATCAGGATCAAGAGGTCCTTCTTTTCTCGTTTTGTCGTTTTGGATGTTTTCAACCCTCTTAATAAGATCTTCTTTTTTATCATTTAAGAGTTTTTGGTATTTTGCAGTATCCATTATTTCTCCTTTAGTTACTTTACGAATTTGCACTTAAAATACTAAAAATAAACTGACCCAGATTAGGTTTTAGTTCTTTTGATGAAAAGCTCTTCGCGTCATGCTTTAAATTTTATGCATAGAACAGTAATCTATTGGAGTTAAAGGAATTAAGGATGAAGATAACAAGGTTTTTAAAGCTCGTTCTTACGTTTATTGGGCCAATTTTTTTTGGTGTTATTGGTTTCCATTATATTGAAGGGTGGGAAATTTTAGACTCTGTCTATATGACGGTAATAACTTTAACAACTATTGGTTTCGGTGAAGTTCACCCTCTAAGTCCTGCAGGAAGAATTTTTACAATTATTTTGGCACTTATTGGGATTGGAAATATTGCTTATATCGGTACAAACTTAGTTCACTTTTTAATTGAACTTAAATTAGATGAAGTATTAGGGAGAAGAAAAATGAGTAGAGAAATTGAACGCCTAAAAGGCCATACAATTATTTGTGGTTATGGTCGAATTGGTTCACAAGTGGCCATCGATTTATCTCTCTCAGGAGAAAGCTTTGTCATTATAGAGAATAATCCTACCGTCCTTGAAAAAATTAAAAGTAAAGGTTATTTATATATTCAGGGAAGTGCTACTGACGAGGAAGTCCTTATTAATGCTGGTCTCGAGCGGGCAAGGGCCTTGATAAGTGCTGTAAGCTCAGACGCAGAAAATGTTTTTATTACCCTAACGGCCAAACATTTACATCCTCAAGTTATGGTTATAAGCCGCGTATTTGACCATTCCTCCCGTGCCAAACTTACTCATGCAGGAGCTGATAAGGTGATCTCGCCTTTCACTCACGCAGGTGCTGTTATGGCAAGGGCCGTAATGAATCCAAACCTAGAAGATTTCTTGGAGTTTCCTTTTGATAAAAATGAGTTTTTTCAGGTTGCCGAGTTTAATGTTAAAAAAAATCAAGCTTGTTTGAATAAAACACTAGGAGAGTTAAAACTAAAAGAAAAAGGAATAATCATTGTAAATATTCATAAAGAAAATGGAGAAAAGATATTTGCTCCCCATAGGGATACACCTTTATCGGAAGGGGATCGTATCGTCGCTATTGGTAATAAAAAAGACTTCGGTCAAGTGCTTCAAGAGATGACTACGTAGTTAGTATTTAAGATGATGAACACAGTTACCATCTGTTCTTTGTTCAATAATACCTCTGACAATTTCCTCCCCATCAGTTGGTCTTTGGCCTGAGGTAGTAATAGATAAATGATTAGACTCATTGATATTAGGGTAGTTTTCTTTCAAACTTTGAATATCAACAGTATACAAGGCCCTTTTTATTTCTCCTAAATGTATATAGGGATCCATAACTGAGTTTTCTTTGCCAAAATTGTGTCCTAGTCCTAGAAAATGACCTAGCTCGTGAAGAATAACAGAAGAGAGGTCATAACGGTTTTGCTCACCACCATCTGAGAACGGAAAATCGAGGTTAACGAGAATATCGGCATGAATTATTTCAAGGTATTCATTAGAGGTCCCCGCGTTTCTTCTTACTGCAAAATACTGAGTAATGGCCAGAGCATCACTGCTTACGCTTGAAAACCAGTTTTCGATCCCATAAATACCAAGCTCTCCGTCATCATAATCCTCAACATCTATTTGTTCAGAAGTCGTTGTATCTGGAAAATCATATATAAATAAATTCTTCCCAGGGAGCACATTATCCCACCTGGTGGCCATAACTTTTGGGCCATGCGAGCTTTCATTAGTGGCGTTGTAATAATTTAAAATATTCGAATCAAGCTTTAAATTTAAGGGAAAATAACTTTCCGCCCATTTGATTGATCCTGCAACTCTATTAGTTCCATAGGGGATAGGAGCACTTACAGGTAAACGCGTCGTAATTGTATCGTAGGATGTTTTACAGCTCATCAGAACCAGTAATATGGCCAGAAAATAGTAATTCACTCTAAACCCTAGAGGCCCTGAATAATAGGGCCTTAAAGTCTAATTTTCGGTGAAAACTAAGATATTTCTGAGTAAAAAAGTATTTTAAACTTTATTTGTTTAGAGACTTTTGGTGATCAGCTAGAAATTTCTCAAGGCCAATGTCGGTAAGTGGATGCTTAAATAATAATTTCATTACCTTATATGGCATAGTTGCCACATCTGAGCCCACTAGTGCAGCGTCTCTGACATGCTGAGAATGTCTAATAGAGGCAGCTAAAATCTGAGTATTAAAACCATAATTATCATAAAGTGCCCTAATTTCTTGGATTAGGCCCATTCCATCATGTCCAATGTCATCAAGTCGACCAACGAAAGGAGAGATGTATGTGGCCCCATTTTTGGCCGCTAAAAGGGCCTGGTTTACTGAAAAGCAAAGAGTTACATTAGTTTTAATTCCTTCAGAGCTAAAAACCTTACAGGCCGCAATTCCATCTTCAGTTAGTGGAAGTTTGATAACTACATTAGGGTGAATTTTGGCCAATTCCTGACCTTCTTGTATCATTTCTTCAGTCGTCGTAGAGATAACTTCTGCAGATATAGGGCCGTCAATAATGTCACAAATTTCTTTGATGACTTCTGATTGGCTTCTGCCAGTTTGAGCTATTAGAGAAGGGTTGGTCGTAACACCATCAACAAAGCCCCATTTAGCGGCTTCTCTAATCTCTTCAACAATTCCTGTATCTAGAAAAAACTTCATAACTGATCCCCTTAATCTGATTTATATTAGGCTTATAGCTTTAAGCCTCTTCTACGACAAGTTTTCCCTATTAGATTTGTATAAAATTCTCGCTCATAATAATAAGTATGAAATGTATAACAATGTGGCTTGTTTTTTATGCGGTGCTCACGAATCTTTTATATGCAAAGTCTGCTCTTGATAAAGATCTTCAGCAAAAGGTTAAGGAAGATGTTGATTCTTTTTTTGACCCCAATGTTGATTACTCTCTTTTTAGTGGCAGGGCCACAGATAGAGACGAAACCGCAAGTGTATTGAAGGTTTATTCTGAAAACAAAAATACAAGGTTTTTTAAATCAGGAGATCAAGTTTTATTTCAGGTTCATAGATCAGGTACTCCTTGGTGTCAGGGTTTTGTTAGGAAGGTTGATGGTGACTATTTTATTCTTTTCATAAAAGATATATTTTCTTGTTGGAAAGAAAAATTCTTCAGAAGAGGAACGAGGCTAAATTTTAAAGCAGAGGTTTTAGCAAAGAGAGTAAAAGAAGCAAGTTCATTTAGACTATTATTGATGAAAAAAAAGAGGGATTATTTCAAACAGCTTAATGAGATTAATCATTTCATTTGGAATTATGATCAAAAGAAAATTCAAGTTGCGGCCGAATATGATAAAAAAATTCTTAATATTCAAAGGCAAAAATCATTTGCTCTGGATGAGCTTTTAGAAAAGAAAAAAGACCAAGTTAACATACAAAGAGAGCTTATGTTTCGTCTATCTAATCTAGATGAAGATTTAAAGTTTTATAGAGTAAGAAATAGTGAAACAACTTTTGATCGATGGCAAAAGGATCATGATCTAGGCCTACCCGTAGGCAACGTACCTCAGGAAAATAAGAAACTTTAAGAAGCAGCTTTTGTTGAGATATTATGCTTTTCACCTAATTCTTTAATATCACTTAAAAACGTGGGAAGATCGTCAAGCTTGCTGTATGTTTCTTCAATAAGGAACAAGCTTACGAGATGTTTGATGTCTTTTGAGATCTTTTCTAGCCTTGGTGATTGAAATTGAATTGAGAGTTCTAGGAGATATTCACAAAGAGACTCTATTTCATTTACGGAGGCAAATTTTCGTAAATGTGGAAAGTCTTCCATTTGTTTTTCAAGAACCAAAATAAGTTTTGGTATTTCCTTAACAATAGCTTCGTCCTCGGATTCAAATAATGGAACATCTTTTGTATCAATGTCTTTTTCAACTATTTCATCTTTTTTAACTTCTTCTGAATCTATAAGTTTTGTTAAAGTCATGACGAGATCATTTGGTTCAAAAGGCTTTGATAGATAAACGTCACATATATTTTCAATTTCTTTCTTTTCATCTTTCATGGCCAAGGCCGTAACAGCTATGATTGGAATATGTTTCGTCTTTTCATCTGCTTTTATTTTTTCTGATGCTGTTAAACCATCGATAACCGGTAAGGCAATATCCATAATAATCAGACTGGGTATTAATTTCTTAGATAATTCAATGGCCTTTTTCCCATCATAAGCTATCGTTAAATCTAAACCAAGTGGCTCCAAAAACTTTACAAAGAGTTCACAATCTCTTTTCTCATCATCAACAATGAGTACTTTTTGATTTTTAAATCTCACATTATTATAATCAAATCTTTGTACTACTATTTGTTCTTTAATATCAATTTCTGCTACATCAGGAATTAATATGCTAAACTTTGTACCAAATCCTACTTCACTAACAACTTTTATCTTGCCGCCCATAAGTTCAATAAGATTTTTTGATATGGGTAAACCTAACCCTGTACCACCAAATTTAGCAAAGCTTTGTCCGCTTACCTGACTGTAAGATTTAAAGACATGTTCTATTTGATCAGCGGGTATACCAATACCAGTATCTTCAACTGCAATATTTAAATCAAACTTCTTTTCAGAGCTTGCTGGTTTAACGTTTACAGAAAGAGTAACTTTACCAGATTCAGTAAACTTAATTGAATTGGTGATAAGGTTAGTTATAACCTGATGTAGTCTTAGTTCATCTAATAATAGGCCTGGGGGAAGATTCTCATCTACAATGACTTCAAAAGCTATTTCTTTGCTCACAAATCTGTGAAAAAACATACCATGAAAATTAATCACCATTTGTTTTATATCAACAGGAGTTAATTCAAGTTCTAAAGAACCACTTTCTACCTTAGAAAGATCGAGTATATTGTTAATAATTTTAAGGCATGTCCGACCACTATTGAGGATATTTTCTAAATACTCTTGGTAAATTGGTTGAAGGTTTTTTAGTTGCGGTATAAGTAGGTTTGCAAACCCAATGATACCGTTTAGAGGAGTTCTAATCTCATGACTCATGTTGGATAAAAAACTAGACTTTGCTTCATTTGCTTTTTGGGCCATTTCTTCAGCTTTATTGGCCCTTGAGATTTCTTCTCTTAAACTTTTATTCGCTTTTTTCACTTCTAATGAGAGTTCATTAAAACTCTTACAAAGATAAGTAAGTTCATTATCATATTGGTAATCAAAGTTTATTTCATTTGGAGCAGATGGGTTTATCTCCTTGATTTGGTCAGCGAAAGCTGTGATTGGTTTGGCCAAAATCTTATTAATAAATAAAACCATTATTATCCATAAAAGAGATGTCTTAATAAATGATGAAATTACTAGTAATATAAATCCATATTTTAAGGCATCAATAAGAATATCGTTATTAGAATATAATTGCACTTTTCCAAGTTTTTCGTTTTCGAAAAGTAGATCAAACTCATAAAAATAGAAACGATTAAAGAAACTTTCTGTTACGGTATCAAGGTGTTTTACTTTTCCTATGGGTTTATCTTGATCTCCATACTCGTTAAAGTACTTTATTCCTGTAACGACATCTGATTTTAAGATACCCTCTAAAGCATTCTTTTTAGCTTCTTCATTTTCAGTGTATATGGCCTGGGCCAATGAGTTCTTAAAGCTTTCCTCTGTTTTGGACATAACCTTAAAGCTCTCCTCCTTCAAGTGGTTAAACTCTAGAAAGGTTTGAAATAACGTTACTATTATTGCTATTAATAGATAAATTCTAAAAATAGATTTTAATAAATGAGTAGCTATTTGATTTTTTAGTTTTTTAACACCGAACATAGTCTACTTTTCGGCTGCTCTCGACAGTACTTTAGTGAAATGGTAGGATAACGAAAAAAGTGAAGGATTAGTAAGTTATGGAAAGTATGCAAAAGAAATATGCACCCAATAGTATTTGTTTTGGTTGTGGCCCGGCCAATACAAGTGGGTTGCAAATAAATAGTTTTGACTCAGAAAATGGTTTGGTATGTGATTGGATGCCACAAAGCCACCATGAAGCTTTTCCTGGCATTCTCAATGGTGGAATCATAGGATCCATATTAGACTGCCATTGTAACTGGACCGCCGCCATTTATATAATGCGCGGGTTAGGGCTTGATCATCCCCTTTGTACTGTAACCGCGAATTATAAGATAAATCTTTTAAAACCAACCCCATCTAATACTCAAGTTAGATTAGTTTCAGAGGTTACTAAGCTTGATAAATATAAGGCCAATATAAAAGCATCGCTTTATTGTCTAGATAAAGAAACCGCAACATGTGAAGGGCTTTTTGTTGCTGTAAAAGAAGGTCACCCTGCTTATCATCGTTGGAGTTAAATGAGTATGCGTTCTTCTCTGTTGAAGATATCTTCGATAAAGTCATCATCATATATATTATCAGTTAAGAGATCATTAAATGGCTTTAGTGAATAACTAGGCGCTACTCCCATCCACTCTTTAATCAAACTTTGAGGGGCCCCTTGATTAATCCATTTAAAAATACAAGCTTGTCTCAGGCTTCTTGGTGTTAGATCAATCATTAATTTATTTTTATAATCTTCAAATATAAGTTCAATACCTCGTGGTGAAAGACCACCACTTAAAATTTTGTAGGGATTTGCATTAAATAAAAAGTTATCAAAGTTTAGCTTGGAAACCTTTTTTCCCTCCTCAAGTAAATGCTTATAGTCGGTAAAAAATGATTCGAAAAATTGAGGAAGGGGGATGCTAAAAGGGTCTCTCTTGGGTGGAGTAATTAGGACCCTATATCCTTCTTGAGCATTGATTATATTTTCAAGTTTTAAAGTGGAAAGGTGAGATACTTTTAGACCAGAGCCATATATTAAAAGAAAGAGCATGGCATTTCTATATGCCAACATATGGTCCATTCCTTTTGATGATTTAACATCTTTTACGAGATAGGCCCATAGAGTCTTAAGGTGTATATAAGGAACAGGTCTAGGGGCATCAACAACTTTAGGAGAACTGAGAAGGGACTTAACAGGGTTTTCCCTAAAGTGACCTCTTTCAACTAAAAAATCGAAAAAGATCCTCAAGGCCTGAACCCTTCTTCTTTTAGAGTTATCAGAGTTATACTTCTGGTCTAAGAAAGCGCCATATTCTTGGACCTGGGGGACTCCAAACCCTGATAGATCTAAACTACCTATTTGATCCTTCCAATAATAATTAAAACAATCTAAATCGGTCTTATAGTTCTTGACAGTATTGTGGCTTTTGCCTTGATGCTTAAGCTTATCTAAAAACTCTTTTTGTGTTTTCGGGAGGTTAGGAAAAGCTGTATCTTGCTCGCTCATATTGGTTGCCCATATGCTAAGTATTTAATATCTAGTAATGATAGCGAGAACATAAAAGTTTCACAAGGTCTTGCTGGTCAATGTCTTTTGATGCTAGAAGCTTTTAGACAATTGAATATAGTGGGAACTAGAGATGACCTTATCAACGCTTACCAAGTGCGTAACTACAAATGCTGTAAAGAGCTTTGCTGAGCTTGAAGGGATCATTTTTTCTCACAACACAATTGCAACACTGCTAAATGAATTTCAATTAAATTTTAATAAGAACAAGCTCCTTATAGAAGCGATTTCACATGCAAGCTTCTGTAATGAGAATAATCATCTTAGACTAAATTCCTATGAGCGATTAGAGTTCCTAGGCGATAGTCTTATTTCCCACTTTTTTTCAGAAAAACTATATCAACAATTTAAAGAACTTGATGAGGGAAGGCTCTCTAAACTAAGAGCATCTCTCGTTAATAAGGATGCCTTAGTTGAGTTGGCACAACTTGTAAGTGTTTCCGATTTTGTATTGGTCGGCAAAGGTGAGGCAAAGTCTGAAATTGGAGAATCTGTTCAAGCAGATGTCTTTGAGGCAATCCTTGGGGCCATATATCTCGATCATGGTTGGGATAAAATGGTGACATTTTTGGAACAGCTTTTTCTCATTTATAGAGCTAAGAATGGGTATGATTTTCTAAATCCTGAAAGGATAAAGATTTTCGATCCAAAATCAAGTTTACAGGAACGAGTAATATCTCTTTATAAACAGCTCCCTATTTACGAAGCCGTTGAGACTAAGGATCAGAATTATCATGTGAAGCTTATAATAAAGGATGAAGTGGTCATAGAAAAAGTATCGCACTCCAAGAAAAAAGCAGAAAGAGAACTGGCCAAAGAAGCAATAGAAAAAAAATTATATATTTTAGAGGATTAGACTTATGTTACTAACAGATCAGCACCCCCATAACAAAAGTATTGTTTGCTCCGTATTAGGTGTCCCTAACGTGGGTAAAAGTTCTTTAATTAATTATTTTTTGGGAACAGACTTGAGTATTGTTACACCTAAACCTCAAACAACGAGAAATAGGATTCACTGTATTCTAACAATAGATAGAACTGAGATTGTTTTTGTCGATACTCCAGGAATCCATAATTCTAATAAAGAGTTTAATAAAAGACTGAACCAACAGGCCAAAGAAGGTATAGATGGTTCTGATATCAACCTTCTTCTTATAGATCTTACAAAAACCTTATCCGATCAATTTATTGCTTTTTCGAAAACAATAAAAGATAAGGAGTTGGCCAAAACATGGGTTGTCTTTACTAAAAGTGATATTATTCCTAACCCAGAGGAGCTCCCTTTGAGCATGGTTATGGATAAAGCAAGAGAGATAATACCGTCATTAGAAAAGTTTTTTGTAATAAGTTCCAAAAATGGAAACAATATACACCTTTTGACTGGTGAAATATGTGATGCGGCCACACCGGGGCCACACCATTATCCAAGAGGGGAAATTTCAAATAAAAATCAACGTTTTTTTGCTACAGAATATGTTCGTGAACAGGTCTTTCTTCATTTACGTGATGAAATACCATATGAAGCGGCCGTTGTTATTGATGAGTATTCTGAAAAAAAGTCAGAAATACTAGGCTTAGTTAGCTATATATCTGCAACTATTCTAGTCAATAAGCCATCCCAAAGAGGAATTGTTGTAGGTTCTAAGGGAAGTATGATCAGAGATATTGGAACAAAGGCAAGGGCAAAAATTGAGGCCATGACCGGAGGGAAGGTTAACCTTAATCTTCACGTTAAAGTAGCACCTAACTGGTTTAAGAATAATATGATTCTTGAGGAAGTTGGACTTCATCGTGCTGTTGACTCAAGTAGGGTTTGGAGGAAAAGGTGAACAAACTATTTACTGTTTCAATTGTCGGTCGACCTAATGTTGGAAAGAGCTCTCTTTTCAATAGGTTTGTTGGTCGGTTTGAAAAAGCGTTAACATACGATAGACCTGGAGTAACCAGAGACAGGAATTACAGCACTGCCGAAATTGACTCCTTCGATGTTCATAACCCAAGAGAAATCATGCTCGTTGATACCGGAGGTTTTTTTCCTAAAGGTGTCGAAGGACTTGAAACGGCCGATGTGTTTTTTAATATAATGAAAGATCAAGCTGCTGTAGCAGTTGAAGAGTCAGATGTAGTGCTTT
The DNA here is from genome assembly GCA_030828105.1 of Bdellovibrionota bacterium. Classification (GTDB taxonomy): domain Bacteria; phylum Bdellovibrionota; class Bacteriovoracia; order Bacteriovoracales; family Bacteriovoracaceae; genus JAURDE01. Next base: position 14,382 of record JAURDE010000034.1, read on the forward strand.
TTGTCTGCGATATTAGGGAAGGGCTCATTCATGTGGACCGAGATATTCTTCACTTTTTGAGAGCATCGGGTAAGGAGTTTTACCTCATTTTAAATAAGTATGACACCCATAAACAATCGGGAACTGAGTTAGAGTTTTATGGATTAGGTGTTCCAGAAGATAAAATTATTATAACCTCTACTGCTCATGGTATTGGGATCGATAAAGTAAAAAGTGAGATTCACCGCAAAGTTTTAAAAAGAGTTGAGTTTAATCCGGAAGTGGATGAAACAGAAAAAGAAATAGTTGCTAAAATAGCTATTTTGGGTATGCCTAATGTAGGAAAATCAACTCTTCTCAATCGACTTTTAAGACAGTCTAGATCTTTGGTTAGTAATATTCCTGGGACCACTGTTGACCCTGTCCAAAGTGATATGGAACTTTTCTTTGAGTCTGAATATCTTTCGCCGGATGAGGAAAACCCAAAGAAAAAAATAAGAATCGTAGATACAGCAGGTATAAGAAAGCAGAAAAAGGTTAAAGATAGTGTAGAGTTGCAATCAGTCTATAGGTCTTTGAGAAGCATACAAGAAGCTGATGTCATTCTTTATGTTACGGAAATGACACAACCTTTCGGAAAACAAGATAAAAGACTTATTGATATTGCTTTAGAAAAGGGAAAGTCTGTTATCCTTTGTGTGAATAAGTCAGACCTATTCAAAGATAAATTAAAGGATGCCTATTGGAAAAGAGAATGGCTTGCTGATCTGTATGCAAAAATACCTTGGCTTGAGTTCTGTGAAATCGTACCTCTATCAGCTAAAACAGGTGACTCTGTTAAAAAGTTAAAAAAGGCCATGGCCAAAACAATTTTCATTAGAAATAGAAAGATTTCAACATCTGAACTTAATCATTTGGTTAATGCCATGATTGAGCATAGACCTTTATTAATAAAAGGTAAAAGAGCAGCACCTTTTAAGGTGAAGTATGCTTCTATGGTTAGAAATTCTCCTCCAACTGTGCTTGTTTTTGCAAATAGATCTAAAAACATCCCGGAGCATTTTAAGACATATCTTAAAAACGGAATTCGTGAACACTTTAATTATGAAAACACACCTGTTCATCTGATTATTAGGTCAAACTCAGATATGGAGAATAAAAAATCTTAATAATCACCAGGTTTGAGTAAAACTAACAATCATGCTGAAGGCATTACCGGATAAATCTTCAAACCCATTGGTATTTCCCTCTATAGGTCGATAACGCTGGGTAAATTTATCATGAAAGTTAATGATATGGGCAAGAAATTCAAAGCCAAGGTAATATTCTTTAAGGACAATCGGAAACTCTAAACCAAAACCACCGGCAAAACCAAATCCTCCACCAGCATCGTTGGGTACAATGCTTACGTCCTGATCAAGGTATTTATTGGTTACGTACCAATATTCCATTCTACCAACAAGGTAGGGGTTAGAGTAAGTTATAGCTGTTCCTAAATTAGAGGTATCGATATAATGTCTTAAAGATAACCAAAATCGCAATGTATTTACGCTGACAAAACCAGGCCCATTAGGGTCAAAACCAACGGTTGGTTCGTCTAAAAAAAAGTGGTGTTTTGATGAAGAAAAACCAAGTCCAATTGATGTATTAAAATTTAAAAAATAATGAAGTCCAATGCCATAAGTTGGAGGTTCATTTTCATAAGCGGTCCCTCTATTACCATCAAAGGTGGTCAATCCAAAAGAGAGTTCAAATGAAAAGAAACGGCCGTAGCGATAAAATCTCTCATCTTCCAAGACTTTCGTAGCTTCGATATCCTCATTAAAATCGTTAAAGATATCACCGTTAAGATTAAACTCGTCCACTCCAACCTCATCAGGATTAAACTGGGCCTGAAGCCTTGGAGTTAGGATAGTTAAAACAAAAAATAATATTAAATAATATGATCTATAAATAAAAATGTACTCCTGCTGTTATAAAGTTATTTCCGGCCGTCTCAATAACTAGGTCCTTGAGTTTATTTACAGATAAACCAAATTCAATACTAAAGCCTAGACTCTCTATGCCTCTAAATGTGAACTCAGAGCCAAATGAAAAATCAAATTGAAATCCAGAATAGCTTTCAGTTTTTGATACTTGCTGTTTTATAAGGGCCCCAAGCATTGAGCCATAGAAGTTAAGAAAAGGCTCATCAAAAATAATTCGATGAATTTTTAGTCCTGCACCGTACCCACCACCGATATCTGAATTTGAGTATCCTAAAATACCTCCGATGGCGACAACAGGAGATCGTTGAAGCTTAAAGCTTATAGCAGGAATTTCATTTACAAGTTGGTTCGTGAATCCGATACCAAGTCTATTTAAATGGGGCCTAGTAAAAGCGGAGGTAGATATAAAAAGAGATAGTAACAGAATGTATTTTACTTTTGACAACATAACCCTTCCCTGGTGCATTGCATTTTCTTCTTTCAACTGTTCTTAGTCTATCATAATCTTTCCCTGTTTTTTTGACAACTTTGGTTAGGAACACTAAACTATCGAGCTGTTACTAATTAGGAGTTTAAAAATGGCATCCTCAGTTGATACAAGTAGTCAAACGAACGAAATGCTAGAGAGAACCGAGATTGGGCATATTATAGCGAAATATAAGCTTCCCTTAACTATCGTCTTGGCCTTACTGATTTTTGGAGTTATAGGGTTTGGATTCTATACGAGCCAAAAAGATAAAGCTGAACAGGCATATGCAGCGGCCATTTATGAATTTGAAAAATCATCTTTTACGTCCCTCCAAGAAGGAAAATTGGAAACTAACCAATATCTTGATAAATTTAATCTAATCAAAAAAGATGTTTCATATTTTAAAGGTCTATTTCCTTTACTAATAAAAACAGCTGACTTCCTTATAGAGAAGGGAAATTATGAAGCCGTCGACACTCTATTAAAAGACTTTAAACCACATATTGATAACGCTACGATGATATTTCTTGTCAATATTAGACATGCTGTCGTCATGGAAAATGCCGGTGATATTAAAGGTGCCATAGACTTGTTGGAAGGTATTATTAAAAATGGTCAAAAATTAATGGAACATAAAGTTTATTTCGATTTAGGACGCCTCTATGTCTTAACTGGAGATAAAGAAAAGGCAAAAACAAATCTGCAGTTTGCTATAGACAATACAGTTGATGAGAACTTAAAAAAAATGGCCCAAGTATACCTTAGCGAAATTTAAAGTTTATGTTGAAATATATAATCATATTTTTTCTTATTTCTTGTGCCCATATTAAAGGCCCTGAAAGAAATTCTGTAACACTAAAGCCGTCATGGATTAAAAACCATGACCCCCAATATGAAACTGGTAATTTACCCATTAGTTTGCATTCCCCGTTAATTCAAGATGGACTTGTATTTGGTGGACATAACGATGGTAAAATGAAGGCCTATGAGGTTTCTAATGGTCGTCTTGTATGGGAAGCAGAAGATAATTCAACTTATCATAGCGGAATTACCCATTATAATGATCAAATTATATATGGTACGACAAAAGGACGTGTGTATAGTAGGCACTATCTGACTGGAAATCTAAAATACGCTATTGATCTCGATGGAAGTATTGAGTCCATAAGTCGTTTAGATAAAGGAAGAATTCTCTTCCATACAAGAAATCATAAAATATTTTGCCTAGACCCTGAGACTGGTAAGATTTTATGGGCCTATAAAAGATCAGTTCCGTTTTCAACAACTCTTCAAAAGGCATCAACTCCTGTTATTTTTGGGAACAACGTATTTGTCGGTTTCGCAGATGGTTTCATTGTTGCGCTCACATTGGATGAGGGGGTAGTCCTGTGGGAGAAAAAACTAGCAACTGGCTCTAAGTTTATTGATGTCGACACTACGGCCTTTTTCAATCAAAATGAATTGTTAATAAGTTCTATTGCAGGTGATTTGTATGGTCTCAATCCTAGCACTGGGACTGTTATTCGCAGGCTTGATTATTCCATGACTAGAAAACCTATCTCTTTTAATGATTTCATTTTTATAGTCACTACTTCGGGTGAGCTTGTTAAATTCTCAAAAACTTTAAATGAACTTAATAAAATTAGGCTGTCTGATACGGCGCTTGGATCATTTAGTATCTTTAAAAACAAAATAGTTATTTCTTCTCTAGATGGTAAATTGTATGTTGTGGACCCTCAGACGCTTAATGTTGTGGAAACAAAGCATTTAGGGCATTCCTTTTCGACTGTCTATGGTGAAATGAGTACTAAAGAGGATCATCTGGCGTTAATAACCTCAAGAAATCGGTTATATTTATTTCATTAATAAGACTGAAGATAGGCCTCTGCCCAATTTGAACCAGTTCTTTGCATAACTTCACCTTGATAAATACCATCTTCTTTTACTGAAGAAATACTTCTTCCTTTTGATTCCGATCTGTGGAGAGTCTTAATGAGGATCATATTAAAGTAAAGAGATGTTTTTATCATAATTCTAAGGTCTTCTTGTGGGTTAATTTTATTCATCTCTTTAGACAAATGACCAACAAGGTTTTCAAAAATATAGTAATTGTCACTTAGGCCGTATTCACATAATTCTGATAATTCATTAAATGTTTTCTCAGTGTGAATATTAACTGCTTTTTGTGCTGTTTTAAATAGAGAAGCTCCTACGGCCACTTCTTGTGATACGGTAGGTGTTAGGCTGTTTTGTTGTAGGGGAAGGTTCCATATTGGGTGATCACTCTTATTATCAATATCCGATATACTCCACTTACGCTTTGTAATTTTCTTTTTGAAAAGATGAGGTTTTTGTACGAGTAAACTATGAAATTGCGGACAAACCTTTATGTCACTATAGTCTTTGTTAGTAAATGGTAGCAGTTTTTTATATTGATCATAGAGGGTTATGAAATAAAGTGACTTGTTATTAAGTGATACATTTTGGTCTTTTTTCTTTTTAATAGAGGCCGGTCTTCGCTGTTTAAGAACCTCTTTTCTAATAGCAACATGTGGGACCTTATTGTGCTGTTGCGCTCTTGGAACGTAACGGGCCATTTTTTCATTAAATGATTCAGGCATATAATTTGACGTGCATGATATTAAAATAAATAGGAATAGGTAGTATTTCATCTTAAAAGCCCCTCTAGACAGGTCTTTTAAGGTATCGGATAAAACAAAAATTAATTAATTGTTTTATAACTATGTGGAATTAAATGCAGCTCCAGCCCATTAAGATTGTTGAGAATTTTTTGGTATCATCATTCCAAATGGAGTGGCAAAACCTTGATGTGTATAGATTTTTAGGGCCATCAAATTCAGTATATTTTTTTTCAAGTTCAGAAGGACACTTCACTTCAAATATTCCCTGGTTACCTTTTGGTGGTTGAGATACTTTAAACTCACCATTTTGCGAAATATGAAGGCCATAGTATTGACCTTCTTCTTCCATGTTAAAAACTAAATTCTTATTTTTTATAAGGGTAGGAGTATAGTCTCGTGGTATTTTGAATTTAATCACTCTACCAGAAGGGTCAAGCATAAGGGCATGATTATAGAGAGTGGCCTTAGAAGGAGATAGCTTTTTTAAAAAGATATCGGCCAATAAAATATCTTTTTGAGGTGCTCGATGGTTTTTACAGTGTGAATCCCATAGGATCTTTTCTTCCATACTTTTTTCGTTGGGTAAGAACCAGGTCTTAAATGGAATACCATATTGCTTTGTAAACTCTTTGAGTTTTTTATACTTATTTTTATTCTCCTTTAACTCTAGAATTAACATCCATCTATTCCAGAGATCACCTGCCTTTTTAGTACAGTCTGAATTTAAAGGACAGCCATTATTAAGTTTTCGAAAAGGAATACTTTCTGCGTATAGAGTATGGCCCAAAAATAAAAATAAGATTAAAAATTTCATGATTCTATTTTAGATCGAAAAATGAATTATTGACAATAGAGATGATGATTCCATCTATAACCTTTAAGAAATTCAATGGCACCAGATAAATTATCTGTATCAATATCTTTTAAAGAGTCAACTATACTATAAATTGCACTTTCATCTTGGCCAGCAGTCTGTTTATAAAACCCATTATTTGGCTCGGCCAAGAAATTTCCGAAAGCCGCTCCATTACGAACCTTACTGTCGGTTGATCCACCTGTTGATATATTACTTGTATTGGCAGCACAATATTTATTACCTAAAGCTGTTAATTTGTCATAAACAGCTTGATTAAACTTAGGCTCGCCGGTTTCTGGTATAAAATCTTCTTCAGTAAGCCCACCGAGAGGTTCGCTACCACCCACACCTTCCGTGCTTACAAATCGATTGAAATAAACATTTAGATTCGTGCCAGAAGGTAGAGCACATTTCCTTTTGGGAGTTTCTTCCTCTTCGGCCGTTGGGTCTCCAGCAGCAGTACCTTCTGTGACTTCAATAGAGTAACTAGAACAACAGGATTCATCATCGGACGTAAATTCCCCAAGCTTTTGGCAACATACAAATTCATTTTCAGAAAATACGGGACTTAGAGATAAGTTATTTTGATAATTGGCGCGATACTTACTATCTGTCGTAGAAACATCTACAGAAAAGTATTTGTCTTCATTGTAAAGAGTATGAGGATATCGATTTCCTGCTCCTTGATTATTAATATTAAGAGTAACATCCCATATGAAAGAAAAGTCTGGGTCTTCATACTCACTTCTTAAATTATTTTC
>JAURDE010000020.1 GCA_030828105.1 Bdellovibrionota bacterium
TTTCCTTTAATTCTTTTCTAATAAGGTTTTCTGCTAGATCTGGAATCACTTCCCAAGCAACCTTTTGAATAGTCTGCTCACAATATTTTTTTACAAGCTCTTCAACAATAGGAGTTATTCTCTCCTTTAACTCCGTTTCAAAGTTCTGAGAAATGGGCGCCGGATCTACTTTAATCTCATCAAGCTTAAACTCTATTTTCTCATCTTGTGTTGGTGCAACATTCAAAGAAACTTCCTCATCTGCGGTCCAAAAATCTTCAGCCGAGGTTTCATTTTCTATAGACTCTTCAATGGTAGGTATTGGTTGCTCATGTTCGACTTCTTTTTTAGGTGTTGGTACTTCTTCTTTAGAGGCCAAATCAAGAATGGGAGGTAATTCAGCTGTTTCTTCTTGGGCCTCACCTATAACTCCCGGAACCTCCATCGCCCAACCACTTATTTCCTTTGATAACTCATTAGGTTGAATATCATATTCGTCACTATCATCATCAATAAGGGGAGCATTCTCTTCTGGTTGTGGTGCATCAACAACCCATTGGTCCTCTTCATCCTCTATGACAGGGGTCGCTTTATTAGAAAGAAAAGATCTCACTTTTGAAATAAACTCTTTAGATTCAAATGGCTTTACAACTTTATCCTCAATAAAGGACTCTTTCATTTTGGTCTCATCAATCGTATCAAATGTACCTAGTAAGGCCATTATTGAGCAATTCGGTGCAAGCTCATGGACCTCTTTGGCCAGCTCATAACCACTTTTGTCCTGTGATAGGTTAAAATCTAAAAGAACAAGATCACACTCATTGTTATTTAAAGAGTCCTTCATAGAGGCTTCATCTAAGCATTCAATTATAGTTACAGGATCATTACCCAAGGTAATTTTGACAACTTTCTGAATGGTTACACTATCATCGGCTACAAGAATTTTATGGCCCACTCTCTCCCCTCCTTAGGATATGGATTCACTAAATTTTCTCTTATTATGACCGTACAATCAATAGGTGAATACCTGATAGTTACTATAAAGGTATTAAAAATGAAGGATTAGGGCCGTTTGATTATCTAAATTTCCTCTTTCATTATTTAGCATGAATAGGTTTTCAATAAATTGATCTAATTCTTGATAGGATTGATTTAATAGTCCACTTATTTCTGTCATTTTAATTCTATTACAGGCCCCATCTGACATCAAAAGAACATAGTCGTTCTCTCTAAGTCTAAGCTCCTGTATATCAATCTGTATGTCATCAAATAGGCCTAGACCATTAGTGGGAAGGGTCAACTGATAGTTTTTATAGTTATCCTTAGATAATTGCTCGAAGTTTTGTGGTTTAGTAACTTGAGTAACATCTCCACGACGAATAAGAAAACATAGGCAATTTCCAATAGAGGCCAAGGTAAGGATATTTTCAGATAAGGCCCCAAAAATAGCAGATGCTCCCCCTCTTTTAGAAAAATCTTTTTCCTTATTCTCATTAATTAAGTTTTTATGAGCATTATGAATCGCATTTATAAGAGCATTGCCTTCTACGAGATATTTGGAGCTATAAAAAAAAGGTAAAGTACTATCAGGGTCCTCTGTAATTTTTGTATATAGATTTTTTAGTTGATCTTTAATATAACTGGATGCCTTATCTCCTGCATTAATACCACCAAATCCATCAATAACCTGAAATAATTTATTTGAGAGATCAACATCTAAGTTATCCTCATTAATATTTAAAAAAGGCCCTTGATCAGTTTTTGCTGCGAATCTTTTTAGTTTAATCATAATTTTCCTATTCTATATATTCACTTAATTTTTCAGTGGCCTTTTTATAGTACTCACTATCAGTTGGAGATATTTGTTGTACTTCTTGAAACTTTTCCTTTGCATCATCAAATAAGCTCAAAGACTCAGAAATTATGGCATGTCTATAAATTTTCATGGCCCTAAAATGTAAAAGCTCTTTTATCCTTCCCATCTCTTCAACGGCCTCTCCATTACTGGGATCATGAAATAGGACTTTACTATAGATTTCATATGCCCCTTTAAGATCCTCGCCTTCGCCAAGAGAGCGCGCTTTGGCCAATAAAGGGATAATTTGATCGTTTAAGCTCTTCTTAGACTCCTCAAGCATTGTTGTTGCTTCTTTAACGAGATCATCATCCATGGGACTTATTTGTAAGAATTGTTGAAGCTTTATGATGGATCTATACCAATCTTTTGACATAAAAAACTTTTTCGATGGAGCGAGTTGAGAGACCATTTTATTTCTCGTTTCAACCTTAAGTCTTTCTTCTTCTTCTTTACGTTTTTGCTCAGCTTCAAAGGCATCTATTTCAAGCTTCATTTGAGGAACATCATAATTTTCTGGATCAAGCTTAATAATTTCCGTAAAGAGACTTTTAGCGAGTGAAAAGCTTTTTTTGTCAGTAGCCTCCCTAGCTTTTTTTACCATCTCTTGGACTCTTCTTTCTCTTTTCTTACGCTCTATTTCTTCTTTTCTCTTTCTTTCAAGCTCTTCAAGTTTAGCAAGTCCTTGCTTTGCAAGGCTATAAATCTGCTTAGCATTTTTATAATCTTTGGTGATATTAAATATTTTTTGTAACTCAATTAAAGTTTCTCTATATTTTCCTGTTTGAAAAAGCTCTTTGGATAAAAGGTAGGAGGCTTCTAGAAATTCTTGTTCTTCAGGTTTAAACTTAGGTTTTTCTTTCTTCTTATCATCTTTAGTTATTTTTTTATCTTCTATTTTCTCATCTTTCTTTGCAACTTTAGGTTTTTTATCTTTAGGGGGGTCTGTATCCATAAAAAGGAGTAATAAAACCAATACTCCTCCAATCATTATCGCCCTTTTTCTTTTTACAGGGTCATTTTTTATCTGCTCCAGAAGGCTTTTCTTCTCTCCAGGTGAACCTAGCTGATCTCCTTCCGTCTCACCTTCTTCTTCATCTCCAAATGTCGTGGCAACTTCCACGATTTCTTCAACTTCAATTTCTTGATTTTCTTCAACAGGCATGAGCATATTTTTCTGACTCTCTAAAAAATCACTCGTGATCTTTAAAGTAAAAAGAGTACTACCTACCTGAAAGCTATCACCATCTAAAAGCTCTGCCTTTTTAACCTTCTCTCCATTCATGATGGTGCCGTTACTGGAATTTAAATCCTCTATAACACAACTGACTTTGGTTTTAGTTATTTTAAGATGTTCTCCAGAGACCTCAGGGTCATTAAGATATATTTGACATTTTTCTGGATTTCTACCAACCAAAATGTCTCCATTATCAAGTAACATTTTGTTAAAAGGTACAACCTCACCTTCTAAATGAAGATAATACTCCGCCAATTTAATTTCTTGAGTATCTTCACTTCCACCAGTCGTTTGAACACCAAAGGAATCTCCACCGTCAGGACTCTCTTGAAAGCCACCATCATCAAAACCACCATCATCACCACTATCAAATTCCCCGCCACCGAATGGATCTTCTTCATCTTCTTGCTCTTCAGAAAAATCAACTCCGCTTGTCTCTTCTTCGTTATTTTGGTCACCCTCTTCTATATTTTCGCTTTCTGAATCAAGAGGTTGCTCATCCCACTCATCATTTTCTTCTAATTCTCCTTCTTCTTTTACTTCTTCATCATTTTCTTGCTCTAAACTGACAGCGCCTTCCTCACTTGAAACCTCTTCTTCCTCAACTGAAGGTTCTGTTTCTTCTAATTTCTCAGGTTCTTGATCAGTGGATAATGAGACAGGTTGTTCTTGAGTTAATGTATCTGTAAGTTCAGAAATATTAATATCAAAAGGCCCAATACTTATAAAATCTGATTCCTCTAATTTTTTTTCCTCTTGATAGATCCCATTAATTTTAATTGAATTTTTCAAAGATGAAATATTCTTTAAAGTCCAGATTTTATTATCAAAAATAAGTTTAGCATGCTCACGAGAGACCATCCTGTCATCTAATCTTATATAACACTCAATCCCTCTCCCTATGAAGAAGACGGTTGAACCGGACTCAGAGATTTTATCGTCTAAACTTATAACCTCTAATACATTATTGTTTTTAAATACACTTAATTTCACCTTCGTTTAACCCCATTAATTGTTCAAGCTGTTTAATATTCGATATTGCTTCTTTGTAACGATCATCCTCTTGATAACCTTCTAGTAATTTTAAGATAGCACAATTAGAAACGGCGGATGCTTTATACTTTAATGAATCTCTTTCTCTTTTGGCCCTTAAAAAGTTAAGCTGTATTTCCTCATCAAGTCTTTGTTTAGTCCTTCGCAAATAAAAACTGGCCCTAGAATGGTTAGGACTTAGTATAAGGGCCAAATTAAACTCGTTAATCGCCCTAAAAAAGTTTTTTTCTCTATATTCTCTAAGTCCTCTTTGAATCAATGTAACAAGGTTTTCTTCAATTTCTTTATCGAGCTTATCTTCTTTTTTACGAAGGTTATCAAACTTCTCTTCATTTATGGTTGGAACCTTTTTAACTTTTTCTTTTTTTGAAGAGGGATCTTCCTCCATCATAAATAAGACCAATAATATAAGACCTAAACCAATAAATAGATTTTTTTTCTTTTTTCCTTTTTCACTATCTTCAACATCTTCTAGATCATCTTCATCATCTTTTTTTTCATCGAGCATATTTTCGAGTAAAGAAAGAGGGTTTTTAACATCAAGAATTTCATATCTGTAAATAGTGCGTCCTAATTGAATTCTGTCACCTGTATCAAGTCCCTTTTGATTAATTTTCTCTTGATTTATAATTACACCATTCTGAGATTGAAGATCGGAGATCACATACTTTTCATCTATCTTAACAAGCTCTGCGTGCTCCCTTGATGTTTTTTTATCTTTTATTGGAATATCCGTTTTATCGCCTCTTCCCAATAAAACCCTTTTTCCCTTAAGGTAGTAAACTGTTCCTTTATTGGGCCCATTAAGACAGATAAGCCTCCAATATTTGCCATTCTTTTCTGGAGTTTTAATTGATTTTTTAATAACAACAGAGGAATTCATTTATCTTATTCCTCCTTAACAAAAGTGACATAATATGCTTTAGCAAAGTTATCACTACCTATAAGTGATGTAACAAAAACTTGATGGTTAAAACCTGACAATTCATATTCCCCTTGCTCGGAAAAACCATGATTATTAGCAGAGTTATCACAAAGCTCAATTACTGTTGCTGCAAAACCTTTTTCCCTCGCACACTCGAGTATATTAATTCCCTCAGATACATTTTGCCTAATACCTGTTAGATCTTCAGCTATCATATTTATTGCCATTAAATCCTTATTAGAATTTAAAACCATCGCAGGCCCACTTGCCCCCTTTAAAAATTCTTTTAAGTGATCTATATATGATGTATCATCCTCTAACTCAGCAAATTCTGCACTTTCACCTTCACTTGAAAGCTCTCTGTTTCTCTGTAAAAGAGTATTAATAATATTAACCAAAGGCTTAAGTTCTTTCATCATATACTTTAACTCTACGTTCCTTAATTTGCCTTTCATACCTTGTTCAATTTGATATTTAAGTTCCTCAAACGGTCTTAATGTTAAAAAATAAACAATTCCAAAGAAAAAAAGTGCAACAAGTGCAGAAGTACTAAGAGACTCTAAATAGGCCCTAGAGTTTTTCGTTGCCTCTATTGCTAGCGATCGAGGTGCAAAACGAATCGAAATTATTCCTACTGGTTCAAAAGACCCTAGTTTGGCATCATAGGCATTAATTTTAGCGGCAACCCCTATGACACCTTCTTCAAGTATCTGAACAAGTTCATTCTTAGAACTTTTTTGAGAACTGGCCCATTCTAATGACTTGATTGAAAATGTTTCAGAAATATGTTCATTAAGTTTGCCAATTGGCCTTACGATTCTTCCTTCCATATCAAACAATTCATAACTAGAAACACCATCCTCAGTTTCTAAAAATGCAGTATCAATTCTATCTAATTGTTTTTTTTCTAAGGCCCTTGCATTTATTCTTGCTATTTCTTGAGCGAAGTGAACACCCCTTTTCGCAGTTTCAACTAGTAGTATTTTTTTACTATCACTTAAGATGGGAAAAATTGTTAAAGAGATAGTGGCTACGACAAAAAGAGATAATGCAATTGAAAAAAGCACCTTCCATTCATACTCTTCATTCATTCCATGAATAAAAGGCATAATCTTATATCTGAAAATATGTAAAATCTTTAAGGGTAGTTCTTTAGGCATGGGAGGGGGTTTGATATAGGCCGGCTCTTCTTCTTCCTCCTCCCCTGTCTCTGTTGCTTTTCTGTGGATGATTATCTTTTTTTCGGTCACATAGACTAGTTTGAAGATTAAATCAGGTAGTGCTATTAAATCTCCATCTTTAATGGTTGCGCTTTTTATCAACTCTCCATTTAAAAATGTTCCATTCGAGCTTCCTAAGTCCTTTAAATAAGCAACGTCGGAGGTAACTGTTATAGACATGTGTCTTTTAGAGATACCATTAACAGGGAGGACGACACTACTTTCATCTCCACGCCCTACAATATTATCCCCTTCTTCAAGGACAAATTCTTGACCGCGTAGTTTTCCTCCTACTGCTACTAATTTGTACATAAAACCTCTAATTGATCATTTTCATGAATTTCTTCTGAAAGCGTTCCACCTTGAAGCTCAAGAACCTGCGATGCTTTGAAATACATCCTTGTCATTCTCCAAGGTCTTAAGTTTCTAATGATTTTTAACACTCGATACTCTTTATCTAAAAATAAGACATCAATATTAAATCTCATAAAAAATGTATGAATAGAATTACAAGGTCTTATGAGCAGTCCCTCCCCTTCATGTAAGCCTGATCTAAACATTAGACCTACCATCCTTGAGATTGGATCATTAGCAAGAAAGACTTTCTCAGCTACGGGCATATTTTTGCAAGAAACTCTATACTCTACCATTAGTTACCTCCCGTGATCATCTCAAGGGCGATCGGTGCTGCAACAACGATAAAGACCGCGGGAACAATCAGAAAAAGCATAGGGAAAAGAATTTTTGTTGCTGCTGTTGCTCCAGCTTTTTCTACTTCTGCTGATTTTTTTTGACGTATTTCCTTTGAAAGATTTTTAAGAATAGGCCCAATATTAGCTCCCACGGAGTCTGCTGCAATAAGTGTTGCACAAAATGAGGAAATTTGAATAAGATCAATTCGCCAAGCAAGGTTTCTCAACGCTTCCGCTCTACTAGCACCAACCTTTATTTCTTTAAGTAGAATCTCAAATTCATCATTTAAAGCACTAGGCTTGGCCTTTTCAACCACTTTACTAATAGCTGCGACAAAATCTAAACCGGCCTCAACAGATAATGCCAGCATATCTACACTAAAAGGCATAGATAAAATGACTTCTTTTCTTCTCGTTTCAGTTCTTCCGTTGGCCCATATATCCGGGTAAACATAGCCTATGGCCGCAAGTAAAGGAATTAGTTTTAAAGGCCAGGTTTCTTCTAAAAAGGCCCTTACGGCCAAAAAAAGTATCGGGAAGCCTACAATTAAAAAAAGCTTAAATGCATAAAAATCTTCTGGTGTCATTACATCAGTCAATCCTGAACTCGCTAACTTTCTTTTATATTTATCTCTAATCTTTTTCTTCTTTTTCATCTGAGCTACGATAGGATAAATATATCTTTTGAATGCAGGTCTTGAATAATGCAGTATTGTTCCATACTTTTTATAATCTATTTTTTTCTCAGTTGTTTCTTCAAGAGATTCACTGGCCTTAAATTCTTGCTCACCAGATAAAAACGAAAAAGAAATAATAAATGCACATATTCCAAATAAAAGAACAGAGGTGTTTAATAAAATAAATGATGATTGATCACCAGCTAAGTAATAGCAAGCAGACTCCACCCCCCCAGCACATGAGCGTTTAATTAGAGGCATGGCCAATTCTTTCTTCTCTTTTAAAAGATATATTTGGGCCAGGTTCCAGCAACCAGAAAAAGCTTGAACCCTACATTCCTTACCATATTTTATGGCGCTATTTCTTTCTCCAGCGTCGAGTCCTTCAAGTAAAAAGACTTCCTGACTTCCCCTCGTTAATTTTTCACATGCCTTACCATATAGTGGTTGTTTCTTACTAGAACAAAGGTTTTTATAATAGCTAAGTGCTCTTGCCGTTGCACCTTTACGCTCATATATCTCGGCAAGCTTATAACAGCTTTTATATTTCTTTTCCTTGCATTCGTTACTTAGAGTTTTAATTTCTTCTTTTTGTACTTTTCCGTAGCTCTGCCCATAACCTAAATGTGGAAGTCCTAAGAAAAAAAGAATATGGAGTATGACAGTCAAGTTTTTCATCAATCTTTTTATTCTTAGAATATCAAATAATTAAGGAGGTGCGTTAAAGATGGAAATATCAACCTAGGGGAGCTAGCTCAATAATTTCTTATTTAACTCGCTTAAAAAGGACTCTGTTTGCTCAGTTTTTATTTTTTTACCAATTTCGGGGACAAAGATTGGTTTATGATCACTTAAGTACTCTTTTTTCAATTTAAGAATTCTGTCGACTTTTTTCTGGTAATGACTTGAATTAAAGTTTGATTCTTTTAATCTCTCATAAGATTCTTTCGCACTCTCAAACTTACTAAACTCTACTATATCGGTTCCAGAATCTAGTGCCATTTTTGTAGCTTCAAATAAACCATAGTTATCAGTAATGGCCTTCATATCCATATCATCACTAATGATCACTCCTTTAAACCCAAGCTCATCTCTTAAAATTTGATGGGCCTTAGGGGAAAGGGAGGTAGGAAGCTTGTCATCAATATCATCGACAAGTAAATGGGCCATCATAATCATTTCAACTCTTGATTTAATGACCTTAATAAAAGGCTGAATATCTTCCTGATGAATTTGATCGAGTTTCTTCTTAACAACGGGTAGTTCAAAATGGGAGTCTTTAGATGTTGGACCGTGACCAGGGAAATGCTTTGCACAAGCTATTATCCCATTATTTTGAAATGCCCTTACCATTGAAGTTACAAACTTTGAGACAGTTTCATGGTCTTTACCAAAAGCACGATCACCGATTACTTTATTATTTTTCTGGGAAAAAATATCACAACAAGGCGCCAAATTAAGATTAATGCCAATCGACTTAATTTCTTCGGCCATTATCTCTCCAAGTTCATAACATAATTTTGGAGAACCTAGTGTTCCTATATCCAGCATTGGTGGAATGAGAGATAGAGATTTTTTAAATCTTTGGACCCGTCCCCCTTCGTAATCTAGGGCAATAAAAAGAGGAGTTTGCTTGTTGAGCTCTTGTATTGAATTGATCAATTCACCTACTTGTCCCAGACTTTCAAAGTTACGATCAAAAAGAATTACGCCACCAATTTTTTCATCTGATATAAAACGGGCCTCTTCATCTGTTAGATAATGTCCATTAATTCCAGTAATAAAAAGTTGACCTAATTCATTCATATTAACTTTTTGGGTCCATATAATCTCTAAGACCATCACCTAGTAAATTAAGTCCTATAATAAGACCAGCTAGCACTAGACTAAAAATAATAACAATATATGGGGCCTCTAACAAAACTGTTTTACTCAGGGAAAGAAGTGCCCCCCAAGAGAAATCACTACCACCTAAACCAAGAAACCCTAAAGTTGCCTCACTTATGATGACGCCACTAATACCTAATATCAAGTGGATGGATAGAACAGGGAAGATACCTGGAATTACTATTTTAAAAAACATCCTCCATTTTGAGGCCCCTACGGCCTTAGCACTTTCAACGTAGCTTAGTCCCATTATCCTTTGAGTCTCACCTCGACTTATCTTGGCATAACTTGGCCAGCCAGTAAGACTGAGGATAAGAACTAAAGCACCGAAAGACTCCCCTGTGATTGAGAGTAAAACAATGGCAAGAAGGATAGTGGGAAAAACAAAGATAAGGTTTGTTAAGGTTTCACTAATTTTTCTAAGCCAAGGATGCCCAGCAACAGAGATAAAGCCAAGAATGATTCCAATTAAGCAACAAATAAAGGTGACAAGTAGACCCACACTCAAACTGTATAGCAAGCCTGTAGACAGGAGCTCCATAATTGAGCGGCCATATATATCTGTTCCCAAAAAGTAATTTTGGGTGAAGGGGCCAAGTAATTCCTTTTTCATATCTGCATAAGGTGTATATGGATTACTGAATGTTCCTTTATAAACGACATTATAAATAAGCCCACATAGCGCCCATATTAAATAAAAGGACAAAATAGAAATACCCCATTTAATTTCTGGGTTTAGTTTCTTACGTGTCATAAGTCATTTTTAACCTTGGATCTATTTTTTCCCCTAAATAATCAAAGAAAAAATAGATAATCATATATACAAGCATAGAATAAATTATTATTCCCTGAACTACTGGATAGTCTCTATTTTGAATACCATCAAGAAGTAATGTTCCTATTCCTGGTATGTCAAAAATAGTTTCTGTTATCATTGTTCCTGCGATGACAATACTTAGCTGAATTCCTATGACCGTTAAAACGGTTGGTAAACATGCTTTCGCTACTCTGAGATGAATACCTCTTTCTTTTAATCCCTTGGCGTGGAGAACTTGGACCCATGGCTCATTAATTTCTTCAAGAAATCTATTCCTCGAAACCCGTAGCAGTATTGAGCCTAGTGGGAGAACGAGGGTTAAAACAGGTAAGAAGATATGATCAAGACCACCCCACTCTGACACAGGGAAAAGACCCCATTTTATAGAAAAAATAAGAACAAGTATTGGTGCTAAAGAAAAGATAGGAAAAGATAAAAGGGCAAGGCTTATAATCCTTATAATACTGTCCTGAACACGACTTTTTTTAAGAGCACTGTAAAGACCCAAAAAAGGCCCTATAAGAGCAGATAGAAATACTGATAAAAATGCAATAATAGCAGTTGGAACAAAATGCTCTTTTAGAAGTTCAACAACGGATCTTTTTTTAAAAAGTGAAACGCCTAAATCTCCTTTCACTACACCAATAAGGTACTGGCTCAACTGAACAGGAAAGCTTTTATCTAGGCCGAGTTGTTCTCGATATACTTGTATTTCTTTTTCTGTAGCATTTGGCCCAAGAATCCGCTCAACAGGATCTCCGGGAGAAAGTCTCATTAAAGAAAAAACTAAAATAAGGGCCATTAAAATAGTAAAAAAGGCATTCAATAATTTTCTCATAATTTTCTTTCAAGAGAATATCCCTGAGAAACCCAATATTCTCCTACAATTTTATCCTGTTTATCTAAAAGGTAGAATAAAGTTTGATTATCAAAAGATAGACTATACTTTCTTTGTCCTTGGGGATTCATTCCTTCATAGGACATTTTGGCACGAGAGAATACTTTAGATGGCAAATTGTCATATTGTGCATGAAAATAAGGATAACCTTCCCAAATGATATGAAAGTTCATTTCCCCTAATCCTCTTTTGGTAGACTCACTAATAAAGTTGTTAAACTTTGCACATTCTACGACTTGAGAAAAAAAGCAATAAAGCCCCGATCCTTCAGGGAAAGAAACTTCCTTTTTACCATTCCACTTTTTTTGAGGACTACTTAAATTAATTTGAAGTTTTTTTTCATTTGGCAAAATTTTCATTTCAGAGAAGTATTTTCTTTTTTCAAACCAAACACTGTATTGAGATATTTGAGGTCTTAAAATATTAATTTTTCCCTTAAGAGAGCCAGGCTTTGATATCGTTATTGATTTTTCTAACGGTAATGATTTGTCATCCTCTGATAAAATCATTTTCTTGACGACAAAGTCCTTATCTTTTTTAGAAATACCCGCTTCTCTTTTAAGATAAAATGTTCCTGCTTTGTCTTTGAGTATATACTCCTGGCTTAATTTTAAACTATTATTTGAAGTTTTTTTTTCAGTATGAATAACTTGATTAACATAAGCACAAGAGCTGAGCAGAAAAATAATAAAATACTTTACCATCGTCTATTTCTCCAAAAATTTTTCAAAATAGGATACAGAGTCTATTTCATCCTCTTGCTCAAAAGGTAGAAGCTTCGAAATTTCATCATTTTGTTTAAACTTGAACCCGACTCTGAATCTTTCTATAACTCCATGTTCGGGTTTATCATATGGGCTTAGATACACGACATTGGCCTCTTCAACATGTAATCTCTGACCATTTATTCCCAATAAAATATGAAAATCCGTATAACCTCTAGAGAAAAAGCCTTTTTCTATCTCATTACATAAAATGGAGCACCCTACTGTTGATATATCAATGATACGAAAACCAATCATATCTTTTAGTCCAAAAGGTTTATCTCCATTAAAAACTGACTCGTACTGATATTTTTTAAATTTTTTAAAAAATTCTAATTCTTCATTTTCAGGATCTTTAATTAAAACTAATCTTCTGTTTGAACTTAGGACATCTTTAAACTCAAAAAAACCATAAACCTCATGGTCTTTTATAGTGGATACTCTTGGAATCAAACGCTGATCAAGTTTAAAAATAAAGCTCTTAAAATTAAATGAAACTTCTTTTTCTTCTAGAACATAGTCCAGTTTGATTTTGGCAAAATACTTTACATTATTATCATGAAAGTGAAGAAAAAATTCTTCCCCCTCGTGACCTTTTTCTATTTCTTGAGAAGCTTCTAAAAGGGCCCTGACACCAGTTATTTCGCCAGTATCATTTTCAGTGATAGAATCAAAGGTAATATTAAAAGTCCCTACTTCCTTGCGCCAAAGTACAGCATCAAGCTTTTTTTTCACTATCGATTTTAACTTGAGAATACTCTCCGTTGATTTCAGGCGAAGAAAATTAAATTTATCATTATTAAAATCCGTTTCAATATTTGATACCATCTTAGTCCATATTTTTTAAGACAAGGTCGTCACCTGTCTTAGAAGAGAGATGGAACCTAAGGCCTTTCCACACCCTCTTACAACACTTGTCAGTGGATCTTCTGCAATGGAAACGGGGAGTCCTGTTTTTTCTTTAATAAGAACATCTAAATTTTTGAGAAGGGAGCCTCCTCCAGCAAGGATTATTCCATTATCCACTATATCAGCAGCTAACTCTGGGGGAGTTTTTTCAAGAGACGTTTTTATCGCCTCAACAACCTCAGATATTGTATCCGTAAGGGCCTCTCTTATTTCATCTGAAGTGACCTCAATTATTTTGGGTGCTCCAGCTATCAAGTCTCTACCTTTAACCTCTGCGACTTTCACTTCATCATCAAATGGGTAAGCATTTCCTATAGACATTTTAATTGCTTCAGAAGTTCTCTCCCCAATTAAAAGAGAGTATTTTTTCTTAATATAATTAGAAATGGCTTCATCAAATTTATCACCTGCAACTCTAACTGATCTAGAGTAGACAATACCACCTAAGGAAATAACTGCTACCTCAGTTGTTCCACCTCCAATATCAACAATCATGTTTCCTGAAGGTTCGGTGATAGGTAGGCCTGCCCCTATGGCCGCCGCCATGGGTTCTTCAATGAGATATACCTCTCTGGCCCCTGCCTGTTCTGCAGATTCTTTCACTGCCCTTTTTTCAACTTGGGTTATCCCAAAGGGAATACAAATAATGATTCTTGGTTTAACAAGCTTAGATCCTGTAAAGGACTTTTGAATAAAGTACCTTAGCATGGCCTGGGTCACTTCGAAGTCAGCAATAACTCCATCTTTCATAGGTCGAATAGCTTTAATAGACCCAGGAGTTCTCCCCAGCATTTCTTTCGCTTCTCTTCCAACGGCCAAGACCTTATTAATACCTTTCACACCTGAGTGGACTGCTACGACTGAAGGCTCATTAACAATGATGCCACGATCCTTAGCATAAACAAGAGTATTGGCCGTTCCTAAGTCAATGGCCAAGTCATTTGAAAACCAATCTAAAATCCTTCTGAACATAAAGTTTCCTTTACCAAGTATAATGTCTTATTTTTTCACCACGACCACTTATTTCTTTCATGGCCTGAATACCTATTTCTATATGAGTATCCGTATAATTTTTAAATACACTTGCGGCCGAACTTTTGGTTTTTATTCCTCCGGGTTTCATTGGGGTATCTGAAATTAAAAGTAGGGCCCCAATGTTAACTTTACTTACAAAGCAAACTGTAAATAAAGCGGCCGTTTCCATTTCAACTGCAAGCACTCTTTCATCGACAAGATTTTCTTTAAACTTCTCATCAAACTCCCAAAATCTTAAATCAGTTGAATGGATAGTTCCAGTCCTATATTCAAATCCATTCTCAACAAGTATCTGACTTACAAATTTTTGAATTTTAAAAGTTGGTAATGCGGGTACTTGAGGTGGAAGAAAGTGCTTCGACACTCCTTCCGCTCTAATGGAAGCAATGGGTAATACAAAGTCACCTACTTCCAAGGAACGATGCACAGCTCCAGCAAGACCCAAAAATAGCACGGCCCTAGGTTCCACGGCCGACATAAGCTCTCCAATCAAGGCGGCCATGGCCGAGCCTACTCCAAACTCAATTATGGTCACCTTCTCTTTTTTAGATGAGCTTGCTTTAAAAGCAGACCCTTGGGTGTAAATGGGATCGGGGACTATGTCGTTAAAGCGCTCAACATAGTAATGAAAATTGGTAAGAATGATTTGTTTTTGAAAATCCTTGAAACGATGCCCCGTATATCGTTCAAGCATATCCTTAGCTATTTTTGCCTTCTCAACATTTCCTCTTATGGTCTTGCCTCTTAGCATCTCTTTACGAAAAAAAACGACATCATCCATGAGTGATTCATCAATTGATGTCTGAAATTTACTTTCTTTTGATTTTTTAGACTTCTTTGTCTTTTTCTTTTTTGACATACAGCAACATCCTTATCAAATCCTTAATAAGGCATCCTCCTTAATACATCAAAAGTACCACTTTCATAATTTCATTGCCAATTAAAAGCCCTTGTCATCAGCAACTTTGTTGAATATTATGGGCCGCTGTTTAACTTAACACTAAAGGTCGACATCATGGGTAGAGGAAGAAAAAAGCAAGTTTTCAAAATGAAAAGAAGAAAAAGCCAAGCTAAGCTTAAAGCAAGAATCAAAAAGAATATAGAGTCTAAAAAGTCTTAATTCTCTTGATCTTCAAAAATTTTCTCGACCTTGCCCTTGTATAACCTAAGGGCACTGAGATCTTTGAGCCACAGCTTTTCTTTTAGATTCCAAGTACCAGTTATCCCAATCAACTTCTCTTTTGACTGGATATATCTATCGAAGGCCTCTCTTTTATCAAAATCAGCTGAAGAAAGAATAGAGTGAACGATACTAAACGCATCATATCCTCTCATCTCAATAAGCTTTGGAAACTTTTGATATGTTCGATAAAAGTCCTCCTGAAATGTTTTGGCCAAGCCAGTTACATCATCTCCAATAAAATGAAGAGTTCCTAACTTGTAACTTTCTCTTGATAGGGCCTTGGAGCGCCAACTAGGCCCACCAAAGATTTTCACTTTAAAAGCATCATAATAAGTAAAACTAGGTATAATCTGAAGCGCCTCATTGGGAAAGGCAGGAATGAATATCCAATCAAAATCAATTTGAGGATTGAGTATCTGAATCCTTCTTATCGAACTCAACTTCTCTAGACCTTGGATCTCTTTATATATTTCCATTTCTTCGCTACGTGAACGCTTATATCTTAATCCAAGAATATTTTTAATATCTTCCCTATAGTCTGTTTGATTTCTATCAAAACTTAGAGCATCCGTGACCTTCACATCATGTATATTTGCTCTTCGCCAAAACTCATCTACATAGGCTTGACCTCTTGAGCCATAAGGGTAGAGTATTGCAACATTTTTACCATACTCATTAAGAATTCTTTCTGAAAAAAGTTCATTGATCTGAGACTCAACAGAGCCAGGGATTTCTAAAAGAAGATGATCTTTTTGATCTCTTGAAAGAAAGACTTGATCCAGTGAAACAAAAAGAACTCCATTCTTTTTGGCCTCAAGAAATTCTTGGGAGGACTCTGATGAAAATAACCCTCCTATAATAGTACTAACATGATCATTCTCAATTAACTCTTTAACCCAGTAAGCCCCTACCGTTGGACTATTTTTACTATCCTTTATGATTAGTTTGTACGGAAGCTTTTCATCCCCCATTCTTTTTTGAAGTTGCTTTAAAGCATGATCTATTCCTAATAGGGCCCTTTGACCAAAAACTTTATTTTTTCCACTTAATGGTAATACGACTCCAATAGCATAAGGATCCATCTTGGAATAATTTTCTCTTCTAAAACTAAAGTCTTGTACGAGACCAATAAGTTCGGATTGAGACTCATACTTTTCTTTAATCCAATCAATCAAATCTTCGGCCTTATGATTATCGCCTTGATAATAAAGTTTTTCGGCCTGTAAATACCCTAGATACCCTGTTACAAGAGGTCTTTGTTCATCGAACTCTTCAAGAAGACGGACTTTTTGATTTTCCCCTGCTTGAAAGAATTCTTGCCTTAAATAACCAAAATGAGATTCATTTCTAAGATCATCAAGATTTGTTAAATCCTCTAAGTAGTGAGCAAGACTTGTTAATGCAGCATAAGATTTACCCAACTCTTTTGAAATTTTATATCGCAATAATTGAAACTTTTTCTTTTCTTTGCTTTTAAGTTGCCTATAGTCATCACCCTCTGTAACTGAATAGGCCTTATCCATAAAACCTAATTTAAAATAACTTGAGGCCAAGTTTAATTTTATTTGAGCATTTAGAGATCTATCCAAACCTGCTGTTACAATGGCCAACTCAAAATGATAAATGGCCTGCTCAAATTGAGCTTTCGAAAAATATATCACTCCTATTAAATTTCGACGTAAAGATCTCTCTGAAGGTAAGAGTTTATTTTCATCTATTTTTTGAAGATTAACCAAGGCCATTTCATATCTTCCTTGGCGGTACTGCTCTTTAATTGCCCCGACATCAAGAAGAAATTTATCCGTATATAGGTCTTTAACATCTTGGGGGGATATCATACTTATCCCAGAGCACCCTTGGAAAAGAAGCAAAAGAGTTACTAAAAATAAAGAAGTCAGTGATCTCATGCAAAATATCCTAATTTGATTTTAGGAATACTTTACACCTCTGTTAAGAGCGTGACAAAGGATTGGATTTTCTCAATGCAGTAATCTATTGAAAAAGGTTTTTTACTTTATCAAAAAAGCCCTTACTCATAGGATTACTTTTTGTATCATCAAATTTGGCCAATTCTTCAAAAATTCTTTTCTGCTCAGAATTAAGTTTAGTCGGGGTCTCAACATGAATATAAATAATTTGATCACCCTTCCCATAACCTCCAAGTTTCGTAATACCCTTACCTTTAAGTCGCATTTTCTTACCCGATTGCACACCTGCAGGGATTGAAACAGCAACCTTACCATCAAGAGTGGGTACCTCAATTTCAGCACCGAGGGCCGCCTGGGAAAAGCTTACAGGGACAGTACAATAAACATCAAAGCCATCCCGTTCAAAAACATCATGCTCCCTAATTGAAACGAGAACATAGAGATCACCAGAGGGGCCACCATTTTTTCCAACCTCTCCCTCACCACTTAATTTGAGACGTTGTCCATGATCAATTCCTGCTGGGATTTTAACCTCTAAATTCACATTCTTTTTTGTTCGGCCATCGCCATGACATTTCTGACAAGGATCAGAAATCATTTGTCCAGAGCCGTGACATTTAGGACATGGAGAAGAAACGGTAAAAAAACCTTGTTGTCTTCTAATTTCACCAAAACCTTTACAATAATCACAATCAGTAGGCCGAGAGCCGTCTTTGCCTCCTGTACCATGACAAGTGTCACATTTGACTGAGCGGTTTATCGTTATATCTTTAGCAATTCCAAAAGCTGCTTCTTTAAAATCAAGCTGAACCTCATACTGGAGGTCAGCACCAGGCTGGCCTTGATTCCCACGACCTCTTCTGCGTCTTCCTCCACCGAGAATATCGCCAAAAATATCACCGAAAATATCACCAAGATCTGAAAAGTCTGAGAATCCGCCACCGCCGAATCCTCCTCCAAATCCGCCTTGTCCATCCATACCTGCATGCCCAAACTGGTCATACCGGCCACGTTTTTCATCATTAAGAAGGACATCAGCTGCTTCAGAAGCCTCTTTAAATTTTGCCTCAGCTTCTTTGTTATCTGGATTCTTATCAGGATGGTATTTTAAGGCCAATTTACGATAAGCTTTCTTGATCTCATCTTTAGAAGCACCTTTTTGAACACCTAAAACTTCGTAATAATCTCTTTTTGTCGACATCCATTATCCTAATTTAAAAATATATTATCTAAAAAAAGAGGCAAGTTGAAAACTTGCCTCTTTAGTTTAGATTTTAAAAAATTAGACTTCTTTAAAGTCTGCATCTACCACGTCATCATCGTCTTTTTTCTTTTCAGACTTGGCATCGCCTTCTTGTTGTTGTTGCTGAGCCTCTGGCCCAGGTTGAGCTCCTTGCTGATACATCTCTCCTGCAACTTTATGAGAAACATTTTGAAGCCTTTCAAGAGCAGCTTTGAGTTCATCAATGGACTCTGATTCAAGGTGTTTTTTGGCCTCTTCAATAGCGGCTTCAACTTCCTTTTTGGCATCATCAGAGATTTTATCACCACCATCTTTAATCATTTTGTCAGTACTCAAGATGAGACCGTCAAGTTGGTTTCTTGTATCAACAACATCTCTTCTCTTCTTATCTGCGTCTTTATTGGCCTCAGCTTCCTGAACCATTTTTTCAATTTCCTCTTCAGAAAGACCTGAACCAGCAGTAATTTTAATTTCCTGAGACTTACCTGTGGCCTTATCATTTGCATTTACGTGAACGATACCGTTAGCATCGATATCAAAAGTAACTTCAACCTGAGGAACTCCACGAGGCGCCGGTGCGATTCCTGTTAGGTCAAAACGACCAAGAGTTTTGTTATCATTTGCAAACTCTCTTTCACCTTGAAGAACGTGAATAGAAACAGCAGGTTGATTATCTTGGGCCGTAGAAAAAACTTGAGACTTTTTTGTAGGAATAGTCGTATTTTTATCAATAATCTTAGTCATAACTCCACCAAGAGTCTCAATTCCGAGCGACAATGGAGTAACGTCAAGAAGTAGAACATCTTTAACGTCTCCTGCAAGGACACCACCCTGAATAGCAGCACCGGCCGCAACAACTTCGTCTGGATTTACTCCTTTGGAAGCCTCTTTACCGAAAATTTCTTTAACCTTCTCTTGTACCGCTGGGATTCTAGTAGAACCACCAACGAGAATAACTTCATGAATTTCATTCTTTGCCAGTCCAGAATCATCAAGACAAGTTAAACAAGGCCCAGCAAGACCATCAAGATAGTTAGAAATCAAATTTTCGAATTTTGATCTAGAAATGTTAATATTTAAGTGCTTTGGGCCAGAAGCATCTGCTGTTATAAAAGGCAGGTTAACATCTGTCGTAGTCACATTAGAAAGCTCATGTTTTGCTTTTTCCGCTGCTTCTTTCAATCTCTGAAGCGCCATTTGATCACCTCTGAGATCAACTCCTGTGTCTTTTTTAAACTCATCCGCTAAGAAGTTAATAATGCTCTCATCAAAGTTTTCACCACCGAGGAAAGTATCTCCATTTGTGGCCTTAACTTCAAAAACACCATCACTTGTAATCTCAAGAATTGAAATATCAAAAGTACCACCACCAAGGTCAAATACCGCTATATTCTGATCTTTTTTTGAATCAAGTCCGTAAGCAAGAGCTGCGGCCGTTGGTTCATTAATAATCCTCTTAACTTCTAAACCTGAGATTCGACCTGCATCTTTAGTGGCCTGTCTTTGAGCATCGTTAAAATATGCAGGAACTGTAATAACTGCCTCAGTTACTGTCTCACCAAGGTAATCCTCAGCAGCTTTTTTTAATTTTTGAAGAACTTTGGCAGATATTTCTTGTGGTGCCATTTCCTTACCATCTACTTTGACCCACGCGTCTCCATTTTTATTACTAAAAATTTCAAAAGGAGCAACCTTTGCAAACTTTGAAGCTTCTGGGCTATCAAACTTTCTACCAATAAGTCTTTTGATACCATAAAGGGTTTTCTGAGGATTTGTTACCGCCTGTCTTTTAGCAACTTGTCCTACTAATGTTTCATTACTATTAGAGAGTCCCACAACTGATGGAGTCGTATTATGTCCCTCTTCATTAGCAACAATCTTGTACTTACCATTTTCTAGTACGGCCACACAGGAGTTTGTCGTACCTAAGTCAATTCCAATAATTTTTCCCATATCTATCTCCTTTACTTTTTTAAATTAATCTTTTTTGGCCACAATAACTTTAGCCGCTCTTAAAAGCCTTCCGTTTAGCTTATACCCTTTTTGAAATACAGAAATAATCTCATTTTCTTTTTTTCCTTCAGCAGGTTGTTGCGCCATAGCTTCGTGAAAGTTAGGATCAAAAATTTCACCTAATGACTCTACTGGCTCCAAACCACTCTTTTTAAGGAGTTCAAGAAACTGCTTCTGAACCATTTCAATTCCAACATATATATTTTTTACCTTCTCATCTTCATCGTTTTGAATAGCTTCCATGGTCCTCTCAAAGTTATCTAAAACTTCTAAAAGGCCTGATAAAATTCTCTCGTTTCCATATTTAAGAAGGTCAGACTTTTCTTTATCATGTCTTCTTCTTAAGTTTTCTAATTCCGCAGCAAGGTAATAGAACTTTTCTTTATAATCTACTTCTTCATGCTTTTTCTCTTCTTCTTCCACCTCTTCTACAACCTCAACTTCGTGGGCCTCAGGCTCCTCAACTTTAAGCTCTTTATGGTCTTCAGATTTACTCATCTCATCCCCTTCTACGGCCACTTGATCTGTCATCACATAAACCTTTTTTAAATAATTCAACTTCTTGACACAAGATGGGATAATAAATGCTTATGTCAATGCTCGAGGGCCAAATAAATATTGTATGGCCTTTAAGTACCTGAATTTACTATATGATTTTTTCCCTAAAAAGCTCGTCCATTAAAGAGTCTAGGAGCAAGTACCCCTTCGATGTAAGGCTAATGATTCCTCTTGATGGCATTTGGGCCAAGCCTTTATGGGCCCATTTGGTGGCCAAATCTATAAAGCGAGGATCATCTGTTTTGTGACCCTCAGAGGTCCTAAGCCCTAGATAAACATCCTCTAAGGCCAACTGCTCTGGTCCTAGAACTTCCTTACTAAATTCTACTTGAGTAGGTTTCCATTTATACCGAATCCCTTCATCACCGCTATTTAAAAAGCCTGTAGCACTAGGTCCAATGGCCGCAACTGAAGCATTTCTCCAATACTGCATATTATGCTCGCTACGATATCCTTTTAGTGAAAAATTAGAAACTTCATAATGATCATAACCTTCACTTTTTAAAAATTGAGATACTTCTAAATACTCTTTCTCTATCCAATCTTCAGGAGGTAGTTCACGCAAATATGGGTAATCCCCCTTAACTGTAAGAATATATATACTAAAATGATTAGGCCTATATTTAAGAAGTTCTTCCAACTCTCTCATTATATTTCGATTCCATTCCCTCGAAAAAGGAAGCCCTAACATGAGATCAACAGAAAAATTCTCATTCCTGTCCTTGAAGAACTTTATGGCCTTTAAAGCATCATCAACACTATGAGCACGATCAAGAACTTTTGAATAACGAGAATCCAGAGACTGAACTCCCAATGAAAAGCGATTAATTCCAATGCTTTTCCATGCATCTATTGTCTTTTCATTAAAACTATCAGGGTTTACTTCCATCGTGGCCTCATGGCCTTCATCCCAAACAATATCGAATTGTCTAAATAAATCGACCAAACGTTTGGCGCCATCTGCTCCCCATAACGAAGGAGTTCCTCCTCCTAGGTAAAATGTTTTTAAAGAAGAGAGATTAAAGTTATTTTCTTTTAAAAGCTCATCGTGTGCATTAAAGCTTTTCTCTATAACATCATGATATTTGGAAAAACTCTCACCAGATACAAGTGGTTTTTTATAAAAATCACAATAGTTACAAATTGACTTGCAGTAGGGAAAGTGAATATAGAGGGATCTGATATTTTTTTGCAGTGTTCTTCCTATTTAACTTTTTAATTTCGTTAAGAAAATTATATTGTTTACGTATAAAGGATAAAATAAATGGAAATACAACAAGTCACGTTAGAAAACAACCTCAACACTGTCTTTCTTAATGTAAAAGATAGCCCTTCTTCTACTGTCCAAATATGGTTTCGGGCAGGTTCTGCACTTGAAGAGGAGGGTGATAGGGGTATTGCTCACTTTCTAGAGCATATGTTTTTTAAAGGCAGTAAGAAAAGACCTGGATCGGCCATAGCACATGAAGTTGAGTCATTCGGGGGAGAAATCAATGCCTTCACCTCATTTGACTATACGTGCTATTATATTCAGTCCCCTAACCCTAAGCTAACTGAATCTACAGAAATTCTGATGGATATGGTTTGTAATCCGACTTTTCTAGAAGAAGAGCTTATTCCAGAAAGAGATGTTGTCTTTGAGGAATATCGACGCAGCCAAGACGACTCTAATCACTTCTGCTTCCAAAAAATGCAAAATACTTTTTTTAAAGGTACCTACTCACATCCTATCCTTGGACAAGAATCCACTATCAAAAATTTTTCAAGACAACAGTTATTAAAGTTTAGAGAAGAAAATTATAATCTTGAAAATGCTCTGCTCATTGTTTCAGGTGATCTGGATAAAAACCCTAATATTAAAAAAACTATTGAAAGCTTTAGGTTACCTAGCGGTAAAGAAAGTGCTTTTCCTCAATTCAACCTTAAAAACTCGAAAAAGATAGAGGTACATCAAAAAGAAACTCGAATGTGCCAACTTAATATTTATATAGAAGCTCCTGATTATAATTCAGAAAATGGCCCTCTTGAAGACCTCGCCATGGGATGCTTTGGTTACGGTGAAACTTCACCACTATATAAAGACCTTATTACAGAATCGGCGTATGCTAATAAATCCGTCGCCTATACTATGTTTATGAATAAAGGTGGATGTCACCTGATAAAGGTCGTTTTTCCATTTTCCAACATCAAAAAAGTGATTTCTACTCTTTCAAATACTCTTGTTGAAAACTTCAAAAACGGACTTCAAAAAGAAGACATTCAGAAAATAAAAAACCAATATATTGCTTCTAAAATTTATGAAAAAGAAACTTTAGAATCATATTCGTCCTCCTTAGGGCATGGGTACGCACAGGCCAAAGATATTTATAGTGAAGAAAAGTTTATTAATGGCATAAAGGAAAAAACTGTCGTAGATGTTAATTACGGTCTAAAAAACATTCTCTCAAGACCGGCCCATCTTGGTATTCAAATTCCTATGGATGCCGACCCTAAGGTTGCCCAAAAAGAAATGGAGAAACTCCATAAGGTTTTTCAAGAGCTTCAAAAAAATAAAAATAAAAAAGGAACTTCTAAATCAAAAGGTAAAGTATCTAGCTATGATCAGTCAGCAGTAGTCTATCAGCTTAAAAAAGGAATTTCGCTCATATATCGTCATAACCCCATCGTCCCTACATCTGTTTTTCAAACCTATCTAAAGGGCGGACTCTCTGATGAGAACACCTCTACAAATGGCTCTTATAATTTAATCAGCTCAATGTTTCTTAAAGGAAACTCTGAGATGGATGAATCAGAAATTAAGAATATCCTTGAAACTGAATCAGCATCTCTGCAAGGTTTTTCTGGAAAAAATGCTTATGGGCTAAACCTTCATTGCCTTAGCTCAAATTTTCCTGAAATGTTGGACATCTCAATGAACTGCCTTCTCAATAGCACATTTCCTCAAAAGAAATTAAGTTTTGAAAAAGAAATGACAAATAGAAATCTTGAAAGCCAAAAAGAAGATCCCATATATCACTGTTTTCGTGCTGTTAATGAACTGCTTTTTTACCAACACCCTTACTCCATGAATGTACTTGGAACAAAAAAATCTATTCGATCTCTTAGCCGTAAAATGTTAGAAACTATTCACACTAAAAACCTTAAAAGAAGTGAAATAGTATTTACTTATTGTGGGAATTTAGATGCAGAGGAAGTTATTGGACTCGTATCATCCTATCTAACTGACCTTAAGGATAGAGCTCACAAGGAAAGTAAAAGTAAAAAGATTACCCCACTCACAGATGAAATTATTCATATACCTTTTGATAGAGAGCAAACTCAAATTTTTATAGGTCTACCTACTGGTGACTTCTCTTCCTTTGATAATATCATCCTTAAAATGATTACAACCCACCTCTCTGGCCTATCATCAGAATTATTCGTAGATGTAAGAGATAAAAAAGGACTTTGTTATACCGTTCAGCCCATACACTTTACAGCTCTTGAAGGTGGTTACTGGGGGATCTATATGGCAAGTGGTCACGATAAGGTCGTTGAGGCCATCGATGCTATCACTGAAATTCTAAAAAAATACGAACAAGACGGTATTAGTGAAGAAGCATTTAATCGAATTAAAAAAATGATTGAAGGCCAAAATCTACTTAATCTCAGAACCAATGAAGATTATGCCAATACTTATTCTATTCCTTATATTCATGGGTTTGGTATAGACCATTTCTATAAGAAGAATAAGAAAATAAGCGAACTTAACTATGAACGATTCAATAAAGAACTTAAGAAGATTTTAGCAAGACAAAA
>JAURDE010000237.1 GCA_030828105.1 Bdellovibrionota bacterium
AGCTATGCCTGGCCCTGGGCCCAGAGAACCTTAATTTTTAGAAAATTAAAAGATTTAGAAAAGCATATAACGATGAGTATTGTTTCACCAGATATGCTTGATGAAGGGTGGGAGTTTGACCCCTGCTATCCAGGATCGACAGAAGATCATTTGTATGGTGTGGATAGGCTTAGAGAAATATATTTGATGGCCGATCCAATTATTACTACGAGCGTAACAGTTCCGGTTCTTTGGGATAAGAAAACGCAAACAATAGTCAATAATGAATCTAGTGAAATTATTAGAATGTTTAACTCTAGCTTTAACGAGCTTACAGGAAACGATTTGAATTTTTATCCTAAAGAGTTAGAAGATCAAATTGATAGGCTCAATGAGCTTATTTATGAATCAGTTAATAACGGTGTTTATCGAACGGGTTTCGCTAAAACACAAAAAGTATATGATAAGGCAGCTAAAGACCTTTTTTCAACTCTCGATAAATTAGATGATATGCTTGAACAAAATAAATACCTATTAGGGGATACAATAACTGAAGTTGACCTACGACTTATACCGACACTGTTGAGATTTGATTTGGTTTATTACACTCACTTTAAATGTAACTTAAAAAGAATCAAAGACTACAAAAATCTATTTCGCTACGTCTCAGATCTTTTTGAATTGGATGCTATAAAAAATACTACAAACTTTGAACATATCAAAAGGCATTACTATTATAGTCACGATAGGATTAATCCTTATCGAATTATACCAATAGGGCCTGATAGTATTTTATGAAAATAAATCAAAAAAAAGTGAAGTTAAAGATTAATCCCACCCAAAAACACTGGGTAGGTGATGGATTTCATGTCTATACAATGTTTCATCCGGCGGGTGATATGTATATTCATACTACACCCTTTGTTATGATGGACTTTGCACCACCTAAACACTTTCCGCCAACGGATCAAAAGCTTGGAGTAGGGGAACACCCCCATAGAGGGTTTGAAACGGTAACCTTTGCTTTTGCGGGAGAGGTTGAACATAGAGATTCGGCGGGTGGAGGAGGTATTATTGGCACGGGTGATGTCCAATGGATGACAGCTGCCAGTGGGCTTGTTCATGAAGAGTTCCATTCTCGGGAATTTGCTAAAAGAGGTGGAGATTTTGAAATGGTTCAACTTTGGGTGAATTTACCTAAAAAAGATAAGTTTACGAAGCCTCGTTATCAGGGTGTTAAGGCCCGTCAATGTCCACTACTTAATCCCGTAGATGGTGTTAGTCTTAAAGTTTTTTCAGGTGATTATGCAGGTGCAAGAGGCCCATGCGAAACATTTACTCCTATTAATATTTATGACTTAAGATTTGAAAAAAAGGCCAAATTTAAGTTTGAAGTGGATGATGGAACGACCCTTATTATTCTTAATAGAAAAGGAGAGACCATTATTAATGATGAGGTAATTAAGGAGCATGAAATAGCTGTTTTTGATAGAAAAGGAGAAGAGGTATTTATTGAGTGTGAAGATATGGCCGAGCTTTTAATTCTTAATGGCGAGCCTATCGATGAGCCTATTGTGGCCTATGGGCCATTTGTTATGAATACTAGGGAGGAAATAATGGATGCCATTAATGATTTTAATGCAGGTAAAATGGGAACACTTGTGGAGACTTATAAATGAGAATATTATTTATGACTTTTATTATAGTTTCTATCTCTTCTTGTGCACACGAAGGTTTAAAAACAAAAATAAATCAAGACAATGTTAAACCTGGATCTAAGCTTAAAGCTCGTGGTAAGGAGCTAATTCTTTATAGGGGAAGTCTTAACGTAGGGGATAATTTTATCCAAAAAACTAAAGCTACTGGGGTAGGATTTAGTTTTCATAATAAAGTGACCATTATAAATATAGTGCCTTCTATTGATACTAAGGTTTGTGAAGAACAAACTCACATATTGGGTGAGTCGAAAAATATTTTTTCCACAGTTGATCGAGTAACGATAAGTCGTGATTTACCCATGGCCCAGGCACGGTTTGCTAAAGAGTCCAAACTGAATAATATTCGTTTTTTTTCTGATTATAAGTTTGGTGCTTTCGGTAAAAGGAGTGGACTTCTTATCCATGGTAAAGAACTTCTAGCTCGAGCAGTTATTGTCCTCGATAAAAAAGGTGTGATTCGTTATTTACAGGTAGTATCGGAGTTAACTGAACTTCCGGATATGAATTTGGCGATTCAGAAGGCGAACGAATTAGCGCTCTGACATATAACCTTTATTAACATCAAATGGAACTTTTCTGGCCACAAGATTTTCCATTTCAACGAGCTCTCCATCA
>JAURDE010000131.1 GCA_030828105.1 Bdellovibrionota bacterium
CTAAATTCCCTGCAAAATTATCTGTGGTCACCACACCAGATAACATATCATCCGTGCTTCCCACTGATAATCCCATACCTCTATTAAGCTTTCTACTCACCATTACTCTTACAAAACTATCACCAGGTTTCTCCGGCTTTTCTTTCAAAACCGTAACTCTGTGTTCACCATTAAAGTAGATGCTCAAATTTGCACCAAACTTTGTTATATCAAGCCCTGGGATATTTCCACCCGAAAACCCTAGACCCATTGATACCCCACCATTAAGGCTATAAGAGGTGATTTCGTAATCATCCATTCTTTTGGCCATCTTATAATGAAGAGGTAATTGGAAAACCATCGTTATGGGGTTCCAAAGTCTTCCTAAATACACATCATATTTTTTGGGAGCTTTTGTTAGGTCAACAAAGTTAGAATACTTACTATTTTCTTCTTCAATTTCTTTTTTACTTTTTACCTTTAGACTTTCTTTTTTAAAAGCTTTCTTAAACTTACCTTCTATTTGATTCAGAGGAAGAACTTCGGTCCTTTTTCGTCTTTTAACGATATTTATATTAAAATAATCGAAACCAAAACTTAATCCAAGAGAGGCAGACAAACCCATATAGCTTGCCCCAACACTTGGCCCTGCCTTAAAATAGACTTTATCTATAACACTATAGCTATTATATATATCCTTATTTTTAATAACATTTCTTGAAACACCACCATTAAGCCCAAAACCAAAGTTTACAACACTTGGTACAATACTATACTGCACAGGATTGTAGCTATAACTATAATTGGCCACACTATTAAATAGGTATTCAGCAAGAGTTTTATTTTGAAAAAGGCCCTTTCCAATAAGGTCACTTGCCCCACCAAATACGTACTGATATCCACTCTGTATTTTTCCAGAGGCCGAGGCCGAGGCGATGGCATCATCAGATAAATCCGAGTCAGGGTCAATTTCAACTCTTTCATCATCAACATTATTATCGTTTTCAGGCTGTGCCGAACACACATTAAAAGTAATATTACCTATAACCAAAAACAATAAAAATAGTTTATTAAAAGTCTTTCTCATATTAATACTATTATAGTCGGCAATAAGGTTCTACCCTATTAGAAAATTATCAATGATTTAGAGAGGAACTATTTAATTAACAAAATCAAATAAAAATTATTAGTTTTATGACGAATCTGATTTTAGAAACTTTATTCCAAATAATTAAAATGAAGATATTCGCCAAAGCCTTGAACTAAAAACTCTATTTTTGATATCGGAAAATAAGATTAATTTATGCACTGAAAACACCATGCGCAGCACCATAAAGCGAAAGTTTTTTTAGCTTCTTTTTCTAGAAACTAATTAATAATTTATTTATGGATTCTCACAGGTTATTGTACTCTCATGGAATATATTGCACATCTTGCTCTTTCAGCTGGAATTTTCATCATACTATCTGTGAGTCTAAACTTGATTAATGGCCAATGTGGCCAATTCTCACTAGGACACGCTGGCTTTTGGGCAGTCGGTGCCTACACGAGTGCGTATTATGGAGTCTATCACCCCCT
This sequence comes from Bdellovibrionota bacterium, assembly GCA_030828105.1. Classification (GTDB taxonomy): domain Bacteria; phylum Bdellovibrionota; class Bacteriovoracia; order Bacteriovoracales; family Bacteriovoracaceae; genus JAURDE01. The sequence goes on from JAURDE010000131.1 coordinate 1,558, forward strand.
ACCTATACCAGATTTTTTAAACCTTTTTATAGGTTGTGGGATTGGTTTTATAAGCGCTGCTGTAGCTGGCGTAATTATAGGTGTACCTTGCCTCAGGTTAAAAGGAGATTATCTCGCTATCGCCACTTTAGGATTTAGTGAAATAATAAGAATCCTTATAATTAATCTTGACGTTGTTGGTGGTCCAAGGGGTTTCACTAATATTCCTAGATGGTCAAATCTCGGCTGGGTTTACCTATGGGTTTTAATCACTGTTGTTATTTGTGCTAATTTAATTAGAGGTACACACGGTAGGGCCATAATAAGTGTTCGAGAAGATGAAATAGCTGCAGAGAGCATGGGAATATTCACATTTAAATACAAGTCTTTAGCTTTTATCTTGGGCGCAGGTCTTGCTGGAATTGCTGGTGCACTCTTTGCCTTCTCCCAACAATTTCTTCATCCTAATGGATTTACCTTTATGTGGAGTGTGATCATATTATTAATGGTAATCCTAGGTGGCCTTGGCTCTATATCAGGATCCATTATAGGGGCAATCATTCTAACTCTTTTACCTGAAGTTCTTCGACTAATGGGTGAAACAATCGCCAACTGGCGGATGGTCATTTATTCACTACTTTTAATTCTGCTCATGCTATTAAAACCTGGGGGAATTATGGGAAAAAGAGAGTTTAATCTTCCTTTCCTCAGGGAGCCTAGATGATCTTAGAGACGAGAAATATTACAATGCGTTTTGGTGGCCTTGTTGCTGTCGATAAAATGAATATCCAACTAGGAGATTCAGATCTCGTTGGTGTTATTGGCCCAAATGGAGCTGGAAAAACAACTATTTTTAATATGATCACCGGAATCTATAAACCAACAGAAGGTGATATATTTTTAAATGGTCAAAGCGTGGTTGGTAAGCACCCTGCCTATATTACTCAATCAGGCATCGCAAGGACATTTCAAAATATTAGATTATTTAAAAACCTTTCTGTTTTAGATAATATTAGGCTTGCCGCGCACTCAAACACCAATTACGGCCTAATCGCTAATATATTTAAAACCAAGACCTACAAACTCGAAGAAGAAAGAATAAAAAATGAGGCCTTTGAACTCCTTAAAATTTTTGATTTAGACAAAAGTGCCTATCAACTTTCAAAAAATCTTCCGTATGGACAACAACGACGACTAGAAATTGCACGAGCACTGGCCACAAAGCCTAAGGTCTTGCTCTTAGACGAACCTGCTGCTGGCATGAACCCGAATGAAACAAAAGAATTGTCTGAGCTTATAAAATGGGTTCGAAAAGAATTTAAAGTAGCTATTCTTTTAATCGAACATGATATGAAATTGGTTATGAATGTCTGTGAAAGAATATATGTTGTTGACTATGGGGTTCTTATCGCTCAAGGCGCCCCCTCTGAAATCCAAAATGACCCTAAAGTCATTGAAGCCTATCTCGGTCAGGAGGCACCTTGAGCCAAGCACTATTAGAAATAAAAGATATGCATCTTCACTATGACAAGATTCACGCCCTCAAAGGAATTAATCTCTCTGTTAATCCCGGTGAAATTGTCACAATTTTAGGGGCCAATGGCGCAGGTAAGACATCTACTCTTAAGGCCATTTCAGGAATCCTTCCCACAAGCTCCGGAAATATTTTATTTGATGGCAAAGTAATACAAAACCTCGCCGCCCATAAAATTGTTGGTAGAGGAATTGCACAGTCTCCTGAAGGAAGAATGGTTTTTCCAGATCTCACTGTGAAAGAAAACCTCGAAATGGGGGCCTATTTAAGAAAAGATATAGATCAAATTAAAGATGACCTTAATTATATGACTTCTCTTTTCCCTAAACTAAAAGAGCGCTCAAAACAGCTTGCTGGAACGTTATCGGGTGGAGAACAACAAATGCTGGCCATAGCCAGAGCATACATGTCAAGCCCAACGCTTCTACTTCTTGATGAGCCTTCCTTAGGGATTGCACCAATACTGGTTCAAAATATTTTTAATGCCATATTAGAAATTAATAAAAAAGGTATGACAGTACTTCTTGTTGAACAAAATGCTTATCAGGCCTTAAAAATCGCTCACAGAGGTTACGTATTGGAAACTGGTGAAATTACAATTGAAGGAAAATCGGATATATTACTTAATGACCCTAGAGTCAGAGAAGCTTACTTGGGCCATTAAAGTCATTAAGTAATAAAATAAAGTCAAACCCTAAAGCATATAAAGGAAAACCATGGACTTCGAAAAGGCCATTGACCTACTGAAAAACACTGTAAAATATTCTGCCGTTAAAAATCAAAAGCACCTCGACTTCACTTTAGTTTCTGCTGATGAGCACGAGCTTTATCAAAAGGCCCTTTATGTTGTAAACAAGGCAGTTGAGGATTCACAAATAACTAAGCAAGAGCTAATGCAAAAACTAAACCTTAGTTGATGCGCCGCTACTTAACTTTATAATCAGTAATTTCAATATCCCCAGATTGCCTCTTTTTGAAACGAGCTTTAGTAGATGTTTTTTTACCAAAAGATCGAAAGATATTTCTTACGAAAATAAATAAAAAGTAAAAAAATATGGCCCTGAGAATGAGAGATATAATCATACCTGAAACTAAACCTTTTCTCTCTAAAGAACAAGCCAATAGAGTTGACAAGAGGAGCTAGTTTGGACAAAAATAGCCAATCAATCCCCCTAATTAGGTGTTTATATGACAAAGCTAATCCACTGGGCCGATACAACGGCCGATAGAATTATCAAAAAATATGGTGATAAAGATTTCTACACGCTGGCCAGTGGAATAACCCCATCTGGAGTAGTCCATTTCGGAAATTTTAGAGAAACGATCACTGTAGATTTAGTTGCTAGGGCCTTAAAAGATAGAGGTAAAAAAGTAAGGTTTATTTTTAGCTGGGATGATTATGATACATTTAGAAAAATTCCAAAAAATATGCCACGGCCTGAAATGCTAGAACAATATATGTTTCAACCGATAGTTGACACACCTGATCCTCACCAAAAAGAAGATAGTTATGCTGCCTTCCATGAAAAAAATTATGAGGGTCAACTTCATCGAGTTTATATTGACCCTGAACCTATTTATCAGGCAAAAAAATACAGAAATGGAGATTACAAAGAAGGAATTAGAAAGGCATTAACACACACTGAAACAATTGCAGGTATATTAAATAAATATAGAAAAGATCCACTTCCTCAAGATTGGATCCCCGTCTCTATATATTGCAATGAATGTAACACCGATAAAATGGAATATATTAAATGGGATGGCGTTGACACCCTCGAATACAAATGTACCAAAAATGGGCACCAAGGCAATCTGAATTTAAATGAAACATCAAAAGTAAAACTTCCATGGCGTATTGATTGGCCGATGAGATGGGAATACGAAAAGGTTGAGTTTGAACCAGGTGGTAAAGATCACTCAAGTGAAGGTGGTAGTTTTACAACCGCTAAGGATATAGTTGCGGATGTTTATAACTGGCAAGCGCCCCTCTACCTCCAATATGAATTTGTAAGCATCAAAGGTGCTGGAGGTAAGATGAGTTCTTCCAGCGGAGAAGTTATTACCCTAAATGATGTTTTAAATGTATATGAACCAGAAATGGTTAGGTGGATTTTCGCTAGTTATAGATCTAATGTTGAGTTTGCAATAAGCTTCGATCTGGATGTCATAAAGACATATGAGGATTTTGATAGACAAGAGCGACTTGCTTTTGGTGTAGATAAAGGTAATGAAAAAAAGGTCGCCATGGCCAAAAGAGTTTATCAACTGAGTGTAAAAGATGAGCTCCCAAGCGAAATGCCATTTCAACCGGCATTTCGACATCTCTGCAACCTTATTCAAATAAATGAAGGTGATATTGATAAAACAAAAGAAAGTTATAAAGACCAAATTAAAAATGATAGGGATGAAAGAAGGTTTAGAGAAAGAGCAAACTGTGCCCTATTTTGGATCAATAACTATGCTCCGGAAGATTTTAAGTTTACCGTCAATAAAAATGCACCCACTCTTTCTTTGAAAGAATATCAAAAACTCTTTCTAAATGATTTAAGATCTTTCATGGAAAGTGGATTTGACGGAGTTGATGACGACAAAGCATTAAATGAAAAGCTTTATGAAATCATGAACCCTTATCGAGAAAAGAATACCGATTTAAAGCCGGGAGACTTTTTTGTGCCAATTTATAATTTATTAATATCGAAAGAAAAAGGTCCCAAATTGGCAGGTTTTATGAAAAGTATTGGTAAAAATAAGATACTAAACCTATTAAACCAAGTTTAACTTCTTGAGTTTGACTGTTTTTTTTGACTTTAAAAACCCTAAAAAGGGTAAAATAAGAAAAAAGAAATTTAGTGTAAAAACGATTCCCATAAGCAAAAAAGCTGTTGTAATACCATAAAAATCCATAGACAAGCCTATGACTGGCCCCCAAAAAATAAAGCTTCCCCTCACGCCAAAGCTTTTTATTGAGTTAACAGTTGCCCTCATTTCTGAAGGTACCATTTTATTTAATAAGTCTGTAAATAACACTTGGGCCAATCCTCTACAGATTTGGTGACAAAAACCAATTAAAATACCAAAAATTACCCAAGACCAATTGTTTGGTAAATAAGTACTAAAGGCCATACCAAACCATCCACAAACAGGTGTGAGTCCAATTAAAAGGTAGGTTTTAAATTTACCCAATTTTCTTTCAACGTATGGTGCAATACGTGCGACAAACGCTACGATTAAATTTGATATGGCCCACAAAATACCAAAATGGGCCAAATCAATATCAAGCTCCTTCCAGAATGGTTGAAAAGACCAAGCCGCAAGTAAACCAGTTGTCCCATAGGCCATGGCCGTTAATGCAATCATCGTTAGGAGTTTTGAAGTCCCAAAGAGTGTTTTAAAAATTAGCTTAAAATTTTGAGAATGTGTCTTTTTATTCAAGGTCACTCTTTCAGGTTCAACGAGAAATATCGCAAAAAATAATGGTAGCCAAGAAGCGACTGCCTGAATCCATACAGGTAAGGCGCTAGATATTAAAACAAGCACTGATGTAAAAAGGGCGGCAACTGATTCAGATAGCTGTTTATAAAAAAGTAATTTCGAAATAATTATACTAGTCGGAGGGTTTTTCTTTATTGAGAATATTGAGTCATACAAAAGAGAAATATCTGCACCTGAGAAAAAACTAACTCCTATGGCGAGCAAAAACTCCGCCAACAAAAAGGTCTCAAAGCTGTCACTAAAAGGGAATAAACTAAAGCCTATACCATGAAGAATGCCGGCCAAAACTAGGCTCCGTTTTCGTCCTATTAAGTCTGCAAAGTAGCCTGATGGGATTTCAAAAATAAGAACAATTAGGGAGTAAAAGGCCTGAAGAAAAAATACTTCTTTAAGAGACAGGCCCTTTGCCTGGAAAAAAGGGACTATAACCGGCATTAAAATTAGGAAAGTCCAAGAAACATCCATGAAAATTATCTTTCCGATATTAGACTTTAATGACTTTTCTACTGGTTCGACCATAGTTCCATGTCGGCTAAAATGAGTTAAAAATATATTTTATTTATTCTTTGGAGGATTTTTGATAATTATCTAAAACTTTATTAAAGGAGCTAGGAAGCTCATTGAAGAAGTCATTTTCTCTAAAGCTTATTTTTGAAATCTTTTTCTCTTTGGCCATTTCCTCTAATGCTTTGTTAAGTTTATGTAAAGGACCTGCAATTCGATGAGAAAGTAAAAATCCAAATATAGTAAGAAAAATAAAAACTATAATACCAGTAGTGAGAAAAACCTTGTTCATAAATATTTTCTGAGAATGAATTAGTTCAAAATAGATATGGTCTTCTGCTAAATTGGCATTTATGCCTTTCTCAATCATTTCTTTAAAGAAAAAAACTTCAGAA
>JAURDE010000095.1 GCA_030828105.1 Bdellovibrionota bacterium
TACTCATCCGATGCTGGTAAAAGCTCAGAAGGAGGCTATGGAAAGCCAGCTATCCGAGCTTGAGGATCCGGTTAAAGAATACGAAAAGCTTCGTTCCGGTAAATACAAAGTACTCAAAGAATCCTCATTTGAGGATTTGCCGATAGAGTTGATCCGTGCCCGTATCGCATTGGGTTTAACCCAAAAACAGCTTGCCGAACTGGTAGGGTTAAAAGAACAGCAAATTCAGCGATATGAAGAAACCGAGTACGCGTCTGCAAGCTTTTCCCGGATGCAAGAGATTATTGCAGCCCTTGGGCTTGAAGTAAAAGAGAAAATACACTTGCCTAAAGAAAGAAGAAGAGTGAATGAATTGTCCGGTAAGCAGTTGTGATAGTATGAGGTTACAAAAATATGGGGTCACCCATTAGGACTGGAATATTAGGGGACATCCTATAATCCCCCTGTCAAGAGGAAATTTAAAAGGGAGTGAAAATGCTTAAAATTAGTGCTCAACACATTTTAGTTGATGAAAGGTATATGGCCGAAGATATTCTTAAAAAGCTGGCCAATGGAGATGAATTCGACAATCTGGCCTCAGATTTCTCTAAGTGTCCAAGTGGTAAATCTGGTGGACATTTGGGAGAGTTTGGAAAAGGTATGATGGTGGCCCCTTTTGAGGATGCAGCATTTTCTTTAGAGGTTGGCGATGTATCTGGTCCCGTAAGAACTCAATTCGGTTATCACATAATCAAGAGGAACTCATAGATTATGTCTGATGAGTTAAAAGAGAAGCTTAGTACTGAAATTGAAACTTGTGATTGGTCAATGTTATCTATTCACAATAAAAGTGATTCCATTATTGTCGTCGAAGCTTCTCTGGACCTTTTAGAAGCAGGAGTTGCACTTGCAACTGATGATGTCGAAAAAGTAAAGGGCTGGCAGAATAAGGGGCAGATAAGAAGACCTCTTCCTAAAGAGGTAGAGAGTTGGGAAAAGTCTCCAAATGAAAAGTTGGCCAAGTTTATTATCATTCAACCATTTGTTCTTATACAATTGTTAAATTAGAATCTTGCCTGAAATAAAAGGGTGAGCTTTTTTTTAAGCTCACCCTGATTTTTTATAAGCATGGGTTCTTATGATATTCCAACTTTTTCATCTTAGGGAGTTCTAATATAATTGAACAATCCTTAATCTTATTATTTGAAATTGAAAGGTTTGTTAGGTTTTTCATGTCTTTAATGGCAGATACTTCTTCGATATCATTTCCCGAAAGATAAAGATTTCTTAAAGAATAAAGGTTTTCAAGGGGAGTTATATCTTTAACGAGATTATTCTTGAATGACAGAATATTTAGTTTCCTAAGATTCCTCACGCTTGAGATATCTTCAATACTGTTATTACCAGCAACAAGAAGGTAAAGATTTTTAAGACCCTTTAGTGGAGAAATATTTTCAAGTTTTTTTCTCCAAGGATTAGGAGAGTGTAAGGCCTTTTCGTTTGGTCTTTGAGTTGATAACCATAATTCTTCAAGTTGAGAGGCCTTGGCCAAAGGAGAAATGTCACCTATAGCATTATCTGAAACATCTAATGAGATTAGCTTAGGTAGCTTCTTAACGAAATTAAGAGAAGAGACTTTGTTTTTTGCCATCTTTATAAATTGAAGGTTTTTTAGTTTACCTAAAACAGAAACATCCGTAAGGCTATTTTGATTAATGATAAGATACTTAAGGTTTTGGGCACCTTCTAAAGGGGTGATATCTTTTAGTTGATAACGTTTAAAGTCACCATTTTTAAGAGAAAAGGTTCCACTCATTAATTGAAGGGCCTCCATAGATTCGAATTTTTCGTTCATTCTATTACACTTTGATTTATCGTTGAATATAGATCTTAGGTAAGAACGAAGCTCATTTATATTATTAAACTTGTAATTAAGTTTAGAGGTTGTCGGAACAGCATAGCCCTTAAATGAAAGGGTATCCATTTTCTTAACTATCTCACCATGACGGCCATAAACGGCAGGAGTGGGGATTTTAACAGGCCAAGGGGCCTTAGGAGAAAGGGCCAATTTCAGCATAGCTACGGTTTCAGCTTGATCTAGAGTGACATCTGTTCCAATAGTTCCTTTGCAAAAATCGATAAAAGTCATGCTGTTTGTAAGGCCAGAGAAGCTTAGCGAGAGAAATAATACTAGTTTTTTCATATATCTTCCTTATTTGTGATTGGCCAATTTAGTCTAATTAATCAATTCTCACAAACTTAAAAATCAATGAGTGTATAAATTAGTTAATATACCTAAATCCTTGTAATATTTAGAGCTTTCTAAATTATTCAAGACAAAAACATCAAATTGGGTTATCAATTGCTTCATTATGCTAAATTTCAATAATATATCTAAAATTCAAGGCGGCGAAACTCTTTACTCCAAGGTTACTTTCCAAATTAACCCAGGAGAAAAAGTCGGTCTCGTAGGTCCAAACGGCGCTGGGAAAACAACTCTTTTTCGATTGATCATTAAGGAAGAAAGACCTGATACAGGTGAAATAAGTTTTCCTGATAAATTAAGAATGGCCTATTTCTCACAGAATGTTGGTGAAATGAATGGAAAAACGGCCCTTGAGGTTGTTACCAGTGGTGATGCCAAGGTTAAGGAGCTTCAACTTAGACTCAAAGATATAGAAACTAAGCTTTGTGATCCAGATCTTGACCCAGATGAAATGAATAAACTCTTAGAAGAAATGGGGGATGTTCAGACAGACTTTGAAAAAAGAGGCGGTTATGATTTGGAGTCGAGGGCCGAGGAAATTTTAACTGGTTTAGGGGTGGCCCCCTCAGATCATCATAAAATGATAGAAGACTTTAGTGGTGGTTGGAAAATGAGAATTGCTTTGGCCAAAGTTTTGGTTATTAAGCCAGACTTGATAATCATGGATGAGCCAACTAACTATCTTGATATGGAAACTATTCTTTGGTTAGAAAATTGGCTTCAAAATTTTGAGGGTGCAATTTTTATGACCACTCATGATCGTTATTTTATGAATAACGTCTGTAAAAAAATAGTAGAAGTCGCTCATAAATGCGTAACCGTCTATTCAGGTGATTATGATTTCTATGAAAAGGAAAAAGAAATAAGACTTAATCAATTAAAGTCTGAGTTTAAAAAACAACAAGAAAGTATAGCTAAAGATGAGGAGTTCATTGCTAAGTTTAAAGCAAGGGCCTCACACGCTGCTCAGGTTCAATCGCGAGTAAAAAAACTAGAAAAAATTGATAGAGTTATAGTTCCCGAAGAAGAAGAAACAATTGACTTTGATTTCCCCGTTCCCCCAAGAGGTGGAGATGATGTAGTAGTTATTAAAAACTTGAAAAAAGTTTGGAAAAACAAAAATGGATCAGATCATTTAATTTTTCAAGACTTAACGACTACTGTCACTAGGGGTGAAAAACTTGCGGTTGTTGGTGTTAATGGAGCAGGTAAATCCACTCTATTAAAAGTCATAGCAGGTCAAACCGATCCTACATCTGGAGAGGTGAGTGTTGGGCCTAGCATAAGAGCTGGTTACTTTAGTCAATTTTCTTTTGATGTTTTAGATCCCGAAAATACTATTCTTGAACAGATAAGAGTCGGTTTACCCCAAGCAAGTGATGGTTTCTTAAGGAATCTTCTTGCAGCATTTCTTTTTAGAGGAGATGATGTTAAGAAAAAAATCAAGTTCTTATCAGGTGGAGAAAAAAGTCGTCTTATACTTGCAGTTTTGCTTTCTCAGAATAATAATTTCCTAATTTTAGATGAGCCAACTAACCATCTTGATATAAAGTCGAGGGAAGTTCTCTTGAATGCCTTAAAAAAGTTCGAAGGGACAATTATGTTTGTTAGTCACGATCGTTTCTTCCTTAAAGAATTGTCCCAAAAAGTCTATGAGGTAGATAAAAACTCTGTTAAAATCTTTCCAGGAAATTACGACTATTATATTTCTAAACAGGGTTAATATGGCAGATTTAAAAAATATATTCGAAAAAAATGAAAAATGGATCCAAGAAAAACTTCAGATAGATAAAGATTATTTTAAAAATCTTTCTAAAGGGCAAAGCCCAGAGATTCTATATATTGGATGCTCTGATAGTAGAATTCCAGCTGAAGATATGATGGGTGCAGAACCCGGAGAAGTATTTGTTCACCGAAATGTTGCCAATCAAGTCGTTACGACGGATTTTAATTTAAATGCAGTCGTTCAATATGCAGTAGAAGTACTAAAGGTTAAGCATATCGTAATTTGTGGCCATTATGAGTGTGGTGGAATAAAGGCCGCTTTGAATCCATCAGATATGGGACAGATTAATTCTTGGTTACAAAATTTGAGAGATGTGTATCGTCTTCATGCAAAAGAGATAAAACTTATAACGGACCCTGTTAAAAGGTTTGATCGACTAGTTGAGCTAAATGTTTTAGAGCAGGCCATCAATGTATTAAAAATTGATCATGTTCAAAAAGTTTGGTCTCAAGGGGGAGAGCTAAAAATACATGGATGGGTCTTTGATATACGTTCTGGTAAAATTATTGACCTTAACTTAAATATGGAAAAAGAGTTTGCTAAGATAAAAGATATCTACGATTTAGGGCAAAGCTGATTATTGACTCTTTTTAATATGACCATAATTTAAAACGCCCACAAAAAGACTACCTCCGAGAAGATTTCCTAGTATAGCACTTATAAGAAAACTTGTAGAACCTCTATAATCAGGATTTATAGAGTGGAGAAGTCCCGCAAATATTTCGGCCGAACCAGCAATGGAATGGTGAAGACCTCCCATACCTATAATGAAAGTAGCAATATAGATACAAAAGATTTGGCTAATAGGTGTTGCGGTAGCAAGAATAAGCCAACTGGCCTGGGCCATAAGCCAACCGGCGAGGATGGCAGATATAAAAACTTCTGAAAAAGAGAAATGAATAAGATGCTCATAAACGGATAATAAACCATCTTTTGCCCCAATGACAGGATCGGCAAAGTAAATAAGAAGCGTACTTGTAAAAGTACCAACCAGGTTGCCCGAAAGAACCGTCATCCATAAAATATGTAAGGACCTAAAGGTCACTTTTCCATCTAGAAAGGGATATACAGCAGTAGCAGTATGTTCAGTAAAGAGTTGGGTTCTGCTCAATATACAAATAATAAAGCCTAATGGATAGACAACGGCCATGGCAAGTCGGTTATGTAAGGGCCCATTAATTGCGGGTACCATTTCTGACGCTAGACCAACGAGCATGGCCGCAAACCCTAGTATTAATCCAGCTGCTACGGCGCTTAAGAATAATGATCTTCTATTTCTGCGATGCTGTTCTAAACCTTCTGAAGTGGCCCTTTCTAAAATATCATAAGGATGCTTAATGGCCTCATCATTTCTTTTAATAATGACAGGAACAAAGTTTTTGTCCTCATGCATTTTTTCTTCAGCACGGTTTACGCTTTCTTTTTCAACAACAGGTGCCTCGGTACCATCGGCCATTACAATTTTCTTTTCATCACTCATAAATAATACCTAATTAAGTTATTTCTTAGATGATAACATTGCGCTTTAATGGATGAAAATATGGGCAAAAGTATGAACTTATGTTGATTTAAAAGGTCGGGAAAATAGTCTTATTTATCTTGTGAATTAAGGCCCATAATAACTTGAATATCTCTAACATCCAAAGATTCAACCTTAGACTTCTTATGCTCATTTAGTTGGTCAAAAAGTTTTTTGATTTCAACGGCGACATCATATGTAGACATATAGTAGTTATCTTTACTAACCGAGATTTTTTTTACGAGTTCTTCAATGATTTCTTTTCTTTCTTGAGCAAGGGTTTTTTCATTTTCCATATTATGCCTTTAAATACCTCTTAAGAATTTGAATCATATCAGGATCAGATTGTAACTCAAATAATTCTTTGTCATTATTTTTGATATATATTATTTTCTCTGGAGAGTGATCTTTAATATATAGCATACACTCTTCATCTTTATCACGTCCTTTAAGCTTAATTCTATCATCTTTGAGATGAGGTGTTTCTTTTGTGAAAAGTTTAAGAAGCATATGATTGAATTTGGGAAGGCCTATTGTATTTATGAGATTATTTTTAAGGCCCATAAAATGAATAGAGTCTTCCTCTACTCCTAAAAGTGCTTTATATATTCTGTTTTTTGTTTTTTTAGCAGCTTTGAGGTTGTTAAACTTGAGATAACTTTTTTCTAACTGACTTTTTGTTGGGTGAAGATAGTATTGCCCATTTTTATCTTTCTTAAGAATGAGAGAATAGGGAAATCTAACTCGGTTAAGGCCAATATTAAAGCGTGGCCTATACTTTTTTATTTCATGGCACTCAATTAACAAAGCGCAAAGCTCATTTCCTGTACTTTTCACCTCAATATGGGCAATGGAGTTTTTAAGTTCGATATCTTTTTTTCTTTTTATATCAACGCGAAAATGAGATGAGGCCCTTTTTTTGATATCTTTGGCCTTTCCAATATAAATAATGTCACCCTCTTTGTTGTAAAAATAATATACACCAGGAATTGAAGGTAAGTTTTCATAGGTCTCTCTACTTAATAGAGGAGGAAGCGATATTTTTTTTGATTCTTTAATCAAATATTCATTAATGTTAGATCCGCTTACCTGAAGGATTTTTTTGAATAATTCGACAGTCGCTCTCGCATCTCCTAAGGCCCTATGTCTCTGAGAAATTGGTATATCCAAATCAGCACATATTTTTCCTAGTGAATATGATTTATGCCCTGGGAGTATTTTACGTCCTAATCTAACAGTACATATTTTTTCTCTTAAAAAAGAGAACCCAAGATCAGAAAACTCATGTTTGATAAAGTTAAAATCAAAAAATACGTTGTGAGCTACAAATATCTTACCCTCTGTCATTTCAACAATCTTCTTAGCAACCTCATAGAATTTAGGAGCATCTTTGACCATTTCATTTGAAATTCCTGTCAGCTGGGTAATGGAGTAAGGAATTGATCTTTCTGGATTTATAAGGGTACTGAATTCTTCAATAATATTTTTGCCATCGAAGTTTATAATGGCTATTTCGGTGATTTTATTTTCGGAGTTTTGTCCACCAGTTGTTTCAATATCGACTACTGAGTAGTGTGGCATTATTCCTCTTTTTTAAAGTCGACTTCTATTATATCCGGGTCTTGGGATGGTGGTCTTCTGACAAAAGTGCGACTAGTAAATACTTGGACAGTACCCTTTTCCATCGCATGAATGAGCCATTTTTGGAGAAAAACAACAATGAGGTGACGGCTTCCAGGAAAGACCATGGCAAGCCCTAGAAAATCGGTAATAAAACCTGGAGTCAGCAGTAATAATCCTCCACCAAATACTAAAAACCCATGAATAATTTCTCTACCAGGAAGGGCACCAAGCTGAAGTTGATCCTGAATCTTATAGATAATGCTAAGGCCTTCTCTTTTGGCCAAAAAGGCCCCTACGACTCCTGTAAGGATAATGAGCCCTAGAGTATTAATTGCCCCAATCTGACTTCCGATCTTAAAAAGTAGATAGAATTCTAGGGCGGGTAATAAAGTAAAAAGTAAAATGAGTATTCCAAACATGAGCATTATTTATCAATTTATAGTCTGGCCGTCGAATTCTTTATGATGCATAGCATTTTTTTGAATAAATCAGCTTTAAATGGGGATAAAATGAAACTAGTTTTGCTGTAAGGACCAACAAAAAGCTTACACCCAACAATAATTTAAATACTTAGAACATCCTGAACTTTCATTTCCCTATAACTGAATATAGAAATGGATCTTAAACTTAAAAGGGGAATTTAATAATGAAAAAACTAATGATTCTAACAGTACTTTTGGTCTCAGTCTTTTCAACAGATGCTTACTCAAGAAATTATCATAATGATAACTATGATAGCTGGGATGTTGTTTATGATGGGCATGAAAGAAGAGGTGACCGGTGGGATAGAGACTACCATAGGAGAGGAAGAGAATGTCGAAATGATCGTCAAATTGTTAATGCTGCTTATGACTTAGACAGAAGCGCAGAACATTTTGCGGATATGGTAAGAAGAAGAAGAGGTCAAAGACTATTTAATATGGCCAGAGAACTATCTTTTGAAACCGGAAAATTTCTAAGAATGGCCGAAAGAAGGCTTCCTTGTAGAGCACTTACCGCTAAATTTGATAATGTTAGAAGAGCATTTCAAGATCTTAGAAATCAAGTCTCCTCTGGTAGAGGATTTATCAGAGGTGAATTTAATGAGTTAAGAAGAGATTTTAGAAGGTTACGAATGGCCGTTTCAGGAGAAAGAAATTATCCTGCACCAAGACCAAGATACTAATATTAAGGCCCTTCGGGGCCTTTTTTTTTGCTATTTTTCAAGTATGGTGAGGTGATGAAGAAGAAAATTATCACTAATATTGCCTATTTGTTCCTTCGACTTTTAAACTTCACTTATCGTTATCGCTTCGTTGGTCTTGAGAATCTAAAAATGGCCAAGACCAAATCACCATATAGATCTTTTATTCTTGCTTCGTGGCACCAAAACCTTTTAGGTGGACTACTATCCCAAAAAGAAAACCTTAAATTCTTATCCGGGATGGCCTCTAAGAGTAAAGATGGTGAGTTTATTGCCCAAGTAGCTACAAAATTAGGAATTCAAGTTGTTAGGGGAAGCTCGCGGAGTAATTCAGGAGTAGATAAAGGGGGAAAAGAGGCCAAAGACAAAATGGCAGAATATATGCTTAAAGGTATATCTGCAGCCTTGACTATCGATGGCCCCAAAGGCCCAGCTAAAAAAACAAAGGCAGGGGCACTTGATCTCTCAAGAAAAACTGAATCTCTTATAATCCCTTACTTCGTCGTAGGCCAAGAGTATTGGGAGTTTAAGAGTTGGGATAGATTCAGGATACCTAAACCTTTTACAAAAGTAGTTGTTTACTATGGCCATCCTTTTAAAGTCGAAAAAGAGATTAAGGGGGAAGCTTTTAATTCCAAAGCCGAAGAATTTAATAAAGAGATGGAGTTTAGTGAAAAAGAGGTTACTGATTATTTGGGAAGGTGGGATAGCTTAGCTAAAGAAAACCCTTGGCCAAGCTTTTAATTTAACCACTCCTTACCCTTTCAAGATAAGAGAGTGGTACACAATTAATTAAGAAAAGGAAACTTTAAGCAAGCCTTTCTTCTCAGCTTAAAAATACTATTGGTTTTTTCGATTTCTTTTTCAAATCTAAGTTTTGCTCTATATTCACATTGATAATATTTTTCCTCTAAAGGATAGCGAAGACAGCTTTGAAGTTCTCTTACTAAGTTATCTTTAACCTCACGAACTAATTCATCTTTTTTAATCATTTCTCTTTCTAAGCAAGAATCAAGATCAAGAGCATAGGAAGGTAATAAGGGTAATAAAGCGAAAAGTAAAAATACTGATTTCATTGATAATCTCCTCTTATAAAGATGACTTTTTATGTCAGACGTATCCCTTAGGCCAGTATTTAAGAAAATTCTACAATCATGGTATAAACTTTAAAATTTGATTGATATCATAGGATCACGAAAAATCGAAAAAAGGGAGTAAGGCATTGAAAATATTAGCTTTTTTGAGTGTTCTTTTGGTTCTTGTATCCTGCGGTAAAAATTTTAATCAAGATTCCTCCAATCAACATACGGAAATAATTTATACAGAAAACGGCCCCTTATACGTTGATCGTTCTAAGCTTCCTTTAAAATTTTATGTAAATGAGGATCGTTATAATCAGTATAAAGGTGCTTTTGATGAAACAGTACAAACATTAAAGTCTAAATCAGGGATAGACTTAGTACAATTTGTCCCTCGAAGCGAAGACCCAAAATATGAAAACACTTCCGATTCCGCTGAGTTGTACTATAATAACAATGAAATGTGGGTCATGTTTAAAGAAAGTAGTACTGAGTTTACAAGCATAGGGGAAAATACACTTGGACTTGCTTACTATGGATACAACTCTATTGATCAAATACAGTGGGGACAAATTATTTTAAACTTCTCTTACGGATCTTTCATCTATGATGATTTTCGCCAGGTCCTTCTTCATGAGGTTAGCCATGTATTAGGCTTTGGTCATATTTTTGGAACTGAAATTTCTGTAATGAATTATGATTACACATTTCAGATTGAAGGTATAAGCACTGGAGATTATGTAAGGCTTCATGAAAAGTATCCATTCACTTATACATTGGCGATTGTTAAAGACCTCGAGCAGCGTGGGGCCAACAGAGAGGCCGCTGAAAGAGAAGGAATAAGAAATTCAATGGTAGAGAACTTTGGGCTAAGTTATGAACGGGCCGAAGAGGTTTCAAACTTATTATATAATTACCAAAGAATTAAGAGTAGGAGATCTCTTACTTTTAAGGAAAGGGATATACTATCCAGAAAGTTAATAGGGGTAAGTTATAAAAAGGCAGAAAAGGCCTTAAAAGATCATATACAAGGAAATGCTCAGGGGCTTGAAGAGCTTGTTGAGCAAGCTGCAGAAATAAACAATACGACTCCTGAGCATGTCCAAGAGCTTATATTAGATGCATTTAGCTGATCGTTCTGCAAAAATTTTAGTTTTTGGACTTGGAAGGCTAGGAGCATTTTTAGTAAATGAGCTCTCTTCTGACTTTGAGGTTTTAGGGACAAAAACACAAGGGCCTTTAAGTCCATCAATTAAACCTTTTCGCTTAGGTGGGCCTTTACCCGAACTTGATAAAAATATGGCCTTTGTGATTTGGTGTATTCCCCCAAGGCCTCAGTATAGAGAAAGCCTTGTCTTGGCCAATGATTACTTTCTTACTCAAACACCATTTATATTTGTTAGCTCAACTTCAGTCTACCGTTCTGAGGGAATAAAAACAGAAGATAGCGATAGAGATGGTAAGCCAAATATTATTGAATTAGAAGACACGATCAAAAGCTTCTCTCGAAGAACAAGTATTATCCGTCCAAGTGGTCTTGTGGATGAACAGAGGCACCCCAAGAAATTTTTTAAAGATAATACATCTCCAGAA
>JAURDE010000165.1 GCA_030828105.1 Bdellovibrionota bacterium
AACAGAGGTCCTTTTTGATGAACTTCATTTGAAATTTTTTCGCTGGGAAATTGACCTTTTTTTAAAAGCTGGACAATTTTTTTAACTTTTTGCACCGTGAGATTATTAACTGGTAAACCATTTATTAAGGCACAAGGGGCCTGATCACTTAATCCAATACAGGAAGTTGTATAGAGTCCAAACTTCTCATTGTTGTAGCCCAGCTTTATATTTAACTCTTTTTCAAAGGTCTCTATAACTTTATCAACACCTTTAATTTCAGAAATGGCCGAATTATCCACATATATTTTTATTTCGCCGCATGGCCCTGAATGAAAAAAGTGGTAAAAGCTTAGTGTGTCATTAAGTTCTGGAATAGAAACATCAATGAGTTTGGAAAGTTGTTGCATGTGATCTTGCGACACATAGTTGTATTGATTTTGAATATCCCAAAAGATATCTAATAAACGGGTTTTATTTCCCTTATATTGATTAACTATTTTTTCTATCACCTGAGTATGCTAACAAAAGAGATGGGAATCGAGTATATAAATATTGAAATTAAGGGCGTAGTACAGGGAAGAGGCTTTCGGCCATTTCTTTTTCGTTTGGCCGACCGATATGGTTTAAAAGGGTTTATACGCAATGAAGGAAGTATTGTTAGGGCCGCACTTAAAGGGCAAAAGACAAAAACCTTCCTTAACCAACTTAAAGAATTCAAAATCAGTCACTGCTCTGCAATTGATGTAGACGATAAGCTTCAAATTATTGAAAGCAAAAGTAAAAAGGTTGATTCTTTAACTGTCTTAAAAGATCTTTCTACATGTAACACATGCCTTGAAGAATTTTACGACATTAATAACAAACGCTACCTCTATCCATTCATATCTTGTCACGATTGTGGGCCACGTATTTCAATTATGGAAAGTTTTCCTTTTGACCGTAAAAGGACCTCTTATAAAGATTTCTTACCTTGTTCATCCTGCCAACAAGAGTATGATGATCCTAATAATCGAAGATTTTATCACCAAAGTATTTGTTGTCCGGAGTGCGGCCCTCAACTCGATAAAAGCTTAGAGGAGATCATCAATTCTTTACAAGATAATAAAATTATTGCTTTTAAATCTCTAGGTGGATACCAGCTCATTTGTAAAAAAGATGCCTTAGAACGTCTTCGTCTCATCAAAAAAAGACCTCATAAGGCCTTTGCACTCATGAAGTTGGATGGAAGTGAGCACATCTCGATTGAGCAGTGCCATGAAAAAGAAAATCAGTTACTGGCCCCTGACACCAATACAGTAGGTGTAATGAAGGCCACGACAGCTTTTCATCATCTTCTATGTAAAAATTTTGGTGAGCTTATTGTTACCAGTGCTAATGTCGATGGGCCTATGATTATTGAAGAAGATGAGTACCTTTATGAAATATGTGACATGGTTGTTTCCCATAAAAGAAAAATTCAGGGACGTTTAGAAGACTCGGTTTTTATAAAAGATCGCCCTATTCGTCTTGGAAGGGCCTATAGTCCTATGCAGTTATCGTTTAAATCTAAACCTATGATTGCTTTAGGTGGAGATTTAAAAAATAGTTTTGGTATTTGTAATGGAAATATCGCGGCCATTTTTGGTTACGTGGGCAATCTTCGTCACCCTAAAACTTTTAATGAATTTAAGTTATACCTCAATAAAGCAATTGATCTATTTGAACTTCAAAGGCCAACCGTTATATGTGATAAACATCCTAATTACCTATCTCATCAATACGCTCATGACCTCAATTACCCTGTGATTGAAGTGAATCACCACCTTGCTCATGGAGCAAGTGTGATGATGGAACATAATCTAAAAAAATGTCTCGCCATTTGTTTTGATGGAACAGGTTACGGTGATGATGGAACGATTTGGGGAGGTGAAGGACTTTTTATAGACTATCTTAACAGTACTTATAAAAGACTTTTTTCCCTTACTCCCTGGCCATTACTTGGTGGAGAAAAGGCCATTTACTATCCGCATAGAAGTGCCTATGTTTTTTTAAAGTCTCTTGGGTATGAAAGAGATATTCAACTTGATCAGTTAATGGAACGAAAACATCTTTTTCCTCTGACATCTTCTATGGGAAGACTCTTTGATGCTGTTAGCGCTTATCTTTTACCAGATCGATATCAAAGAATAACTTATGAAGCACAGGCGGCCATAGGTTTAGAAAAAATCGCCACTCAAGGAGTTAATAAAGTTTCTTACCCTCTTGATTGGAAAGGTCATTTACTTGATACTTATTCTCTTTTTTCTGCCATTTATAATGACTCAAGAGAAAAAGAGCAAATCGCATATAGCTTTCACCTCAGTATAGCTCAACTTATTCTAGAAATGGCGCAAAGAACAGGGGAAGAAAATATTGCATTAAGTGGAGGCGTCTTTCAAAATCAACTTCTTTTTCAAATCTCTAAAGATTTACTAGAAAAAAATAATTTTAACGTCTTTTATAATCAAAAGGTTCCTTGCAACGACTCTGGTCTTGCACTTGGACAGCTTTATTGGGCGGCACTCTATGCATGAACTCTCCATTGCTAAGGCCATTGTTGACTCAGGCATACAACATGTAAAACAAGGTCAAAAAGTTTTAAGTATTCATATTAAAGTCGGTGTTCTTAGTGGTGTCGTAAAAGAAGCACTAGAGTTCGCTTTTCCTGAAGCTTCTCAGGGAACTGTTTTCGAAAATTCACGCTTAGAAGTTGAAAAGGTTGCTCTTGTTCTTTTTTGTAAAAAGTGTCACAAATTAACTCGCAGCGAAGATATCGTCATCCTTTGCCAACACTGCTACGATACTGAGGTTGAAATCAAAGAAGGTAAAGAAATTCTTATTCAAAAAATGGAGGTGGAATAATGTGTGGAGATTGTGGCTGTGAAGTGGCCAATGCCGATCACTTCAAGCAAACTATTCATCTTGAAATTGACGTTCTTAAAAAGAATAATCATATCGCCCATCAAAATCACCATTGGTTTCATGATCATGGAGTTACGGCCATTAATTTAATGAGCTCACCTGGATCAGGAAAAACGGCCCTTTTAGAAAGAACATCCCGTGAATTTCAAGAAAGCGCTTTTTCTATTCTTGTAGGGGATCAACAAACCGATAACGATGCCACTCGATTACAACTTAGTGGAGCACGAGTTCGACAGATCACAACTCATAGCTCCTGTCATCTTGATGCTTCTATGATCGAAAAAGAACTTGATTTTATAAAAGAAAAACTCCTTATTATAGAAAATGTCGGTAACCTCGTTTGTCCTTCGGCCTTCGACCTTGGTGAAAGTAAAAAAGTGGCCCTTCTATCAACTACAGAAGGAGAGGATAAGCCAGAAAAATATCCTGTTCTATTTCATAAGGCCGACCTTATCATCATAACCAAAAGTGATTTAATCCCTTATCTTGATTGGGATGAGACTAAGTGTTTAGACTCTATTCATAAAGTGAATCCTAAGGCCAGAGTGATTAAACTGAGTTCCAAAACTGGTGAGGGTATGAAACTCTGGTATGATTTTTTAAGGGAATGTTTATGTGTTTAGCTGTTCCTGCAAAAGTTATCTCAATAGAAGAACATCACGGCGTGGTAGAAATGCAAGGTCTTCGAAAAAATATTAACTTCGAGCTTGTGCCTGAAGTTAAGGTTGGTGATTATGTAATCATTCATGTTGGCATGGCCCTCTCAGTTCTTAATACAAAAGAAGCTGATTTAATTCTGGAGAATTTTCGTGAATTATCTCAATGAGTTTCAACAAAAAGATTTAATCCTTCCCATTCTAGATAAATTAAAAAAAATTACCACTGGCCCCTATCGTTTCATGGAGTTTTGTGGTGGTCATACGCATGCTCTTTTCAAGTATGGCCTCATTGATCTTTTACCCTCTGAAATCCAAATGATTCATGGGCCTGGTTGCCCAGTATGTGTTCTACCAGCACATCCCATAAAAAATTGTATTAAATTACTAGAGGAAAGAAACGATATCATCCTGGCGACCTATGCGGATATGATGAGAGTTCCTACCGATGAGGGAGACTCACTTCTCAAAGCAAGGGCCAGGGGTTGCAATGTTGCGGCCGTCTATGGAGCTGACGATACTATTGAACTTGCTAGAAAAAACCCTGAGTCAAAAATTATTTTTCTTGCTATTGGTTTTGAAACGACCATTCCTGCGACGGCCCTTGTTTTAAGACAGGCCAAAAGAGAACAACTTAAAAACTTTTTTGTCTACTGTAATCACCTCAACACGGCCAAGGCCCTTGAGTCGATCCTTAATTCAAACTTGGAACTCGATGGCCTTATCGGTCCAGGCCATGTTTCTTTAGTGACTGGTTCTGATTTTTTTAGACCTTATGCCACTCATCTTCCTTTAGTCATTTCTGGCTTTAGTGCTTATGATCTGGCCGAAAGCCTCTACCTTTTAACAGAAATGGTTAATCAAAAGGAAAAAGGTGTAAAAAATCAATATAAAAGGGCCGTAACAAATAATGGCAATCTTCATTCTCAAAAGGCCCTTCAAGAGTGTTTTGATCTTAGGGATAAGTTTGAATGGAGAGGCTTAGGTACTATTTCTCAAAGTGCTTTTAAAATTAAAAAGGATTATGAGCAATGGGATGCTGAAAAGAACTTTTCTCTTGATCGTTATCAATCTCACGATCATCCTCATTGCTTATGCTCTGAAGTTCTCTTCGGTCAAAAGAATCCCTTAGATTGCAAACTTTTTGGAAAGGCCTGCACACCTCGATCACCTCTAGGGCCATGTATGGTTTCAAGTGAGGGAGCATGTAGTGCTTATTATGGGAGGGTTCAGTGATTGAATTAGCTTTAGGAAGTGGGGGGAAGGACTTTCAAGATTTCTTAAGAAAAAAAATTCTTCACTATTTTAATAATTCTTTTTTAAACCAAAAAGATGACGGGGCCATTTTACCAAAATTAAATGGCCATCCTGTTATGGCCAGTGATTCTTTTGTTGTAACACCTCGAATATTTCCTGGGGGAAGTCTTGGTAAGCTTGCCTTTTGTGGGACCGTCAATGATCTTGCCATGATGGGGGCCAAACCTCTTTATCTTGGACTTAATCTTATTATTGAAGAGGGATTTGACATGAGAGAGCTAGAGTTTCATCTAAAGGAGATATCATTTCTTTCACATCAATATCAAATACCAATCGTTACTGGCGATACCAAGGTTGTTTCTCGTGGCTCAGTGGATGGCCTTTTTATATCCACGACCGGGCTTGGAGAAAGCGATAAAAAACTTCCTACTGAAACCATAACTGTGGGCGATAAGATCATTATCAATGGAAGCGTCGGTGACCATGCTATGACAATTTTCTCTCAAAGAGAGGATTTAGGGTTTGATTCTGATTTAGAAAGTGATTGCATGGCCCTTCATGAGATAACACTTGGTCTTATTAATAAATATTCTGGAATAAAATTTTTAAGGGATGCGACTCGTGGTGGAGTGAGCGCTGTTTTGAATGAACTTGCTCAAGAGTACTCACTCTCTTTAGGAATATACGAAGATAAATTCTCCCTCTCACCTGCAGTCCTAAGTGCTTGTGAATTATTTGGTTTTGATTTTTTAGAGCTTGCTAATGAAGGTAAGTTTATTGCTGTCGTTGATGAAAATGAAGCGGAAGAAGTTATTGAATACCTTAATCAAAACTGGTCTCAAAAAAGTAGTATTATTGGAGAAGTAACTGAGCTAAACTC
>JAURDE010000204.1 GCA_030828105.1 Bdellovibrionota bacterium
TAAAAGACTTTCTTTTGTAAGTTTTTATCATTAAATTAAATTGAGTATAGGGCAAAAATACGAAAAACATTTTTTGGTATATTTGCTGTATAAATAAGTCCAATGGCAAAAGAGAAGAAAAAAGGTAAGGGAAACAAGATATGCTCCGCAGGAATAGCTTGGGCAAAGAGGACTTTTGACACATACCCTTCTGCTTATGCTAACATGGCTGCAAGTAAATATTGTAAAGACCCTAATTATGCAAAGGGTGCAAAAAAGAAAAACAAATAATGCCTAATAAGAAAAAAAACGGACAAGAAGAATTTGGCCCAACGCATATTCAAGCAAGGTCATATCTTCATGAAAAAAATAGAGAAAGAGGGCAAATAGGACGTTACTCAAGTAAATTTACCCAGCTTAGTCTACATAAGGATTTGACTGATGATATGTTAAATTTTTCAGGGACTGGTGCATTTTTAAAAAGCACTAATCTTGAAAAAGGCGAAAAAGGTAAAAGTAAGTCTGTTTACAAAGGCGTCAATCAAAATGATGAAGGTCAGTTTACATATGACGTTTCAAGAGAAGGCGGTATCTTTGGGCCAAGTGCACGAAGTAGAGTTATAAGTGAAAAGGCTGCTGTAAGAAAAATGAGAAGGTTTGAAAAAAAATATAATAGAAACGTAAAAAGACAAGAAAGAAAAAGTAAAAGATTTGGATTATAAAAGTAAAAACAAAAAAGAATAATTATGCCATACGGAAGCGCAACTTACAGTAAAAAGAAATCTAAGCCAATAGCTAAGAAGAAAAAGACAACTAAGAACAAGGTTAAAAAGAAATAATTATGCCCGAAATAGATTATAATTCATATGGATTTAAAAACTCAACTGTAGATAAATTATCTACTAGAGATGTTTTTAATCCCAATAAGATGCCATTAAAAAAGAAAACTCCACCAAGAGATTTGGAGGCAGAAGCAAAATTAAACGAGTTTGCTAAAACCCTGAGCGTTCCTGACCCAGGTCCAGTTATGCTTGGAGATGGAGCTACATTTACATATGCAGCTGGCGCTGCCGCTGGAGGAGTAAAGGCTCTAATTAAATATGCTGCAAAGAAATTAAGTAAAAAAGCAGCTATAAAAGTAGCGTCAAAAGCATCAGAATAATGGGTGAGCTAAAAAAATGGCGTGACGAGAAATGGGTTAGGATTGGAACTGACGGTTCTATCCTTGGGGCGTGTGGAACGAGTAAGGATAAGAAAAACCCAGACAGATGTCTTCCATTGAAGAAAGCAAAAAGCATGAGCAAGTCCGAAAGAGCTGCAACTGCAAGAAAAAAGAAAAAAGAGGGAAGAAAAGGAAAAACAGTTGTTTCAAATACAAAAGCAGGAAAAGTAACTAAGAAATTTACAAAAAGATAATGGCAAATATAAGTTTATACGAACTAGACACTGTAATAGACCCAAATGACAAGGTTATAGGTACTGATGGAACTACTGGTGTAGACCAGGGTAAAACTAAAAATTTCACTGTGTCTACATTAACTTCACATATAGTAGGTAGTATTATAAATCCAGCTGCAAATGACTTTAAAATACCTGTGTTTAATCAAGGAGGATTAAAAATTACAGATTCAATAATATCTCAAGATAGTTCACCATCTAATGGTGTTGCTGGCACAGAAATAACAATAGAAGGAAACTTAGTGTTATCAAGGGACCAGCATGACACTACACTTACACTTATTTCAGACATAAGTAACACAACTCCTTCAGGAGAAGCATTTAATCCATCTATTCACTTTATTCAGGATGGTGGTGCTCAAAATGCAGCTATAGGATTTAATATTATAGACGATAGTGCCGCAGGGACTTTAACGGGAACTGGAAACAGGTTTTGGATTGTAAACGCCATGGCAGAGAATGTTGGAGAAGGCGGAATTACATTTGGCACAGCGCAAGTTGATGGTTGGGAAAACTCTATAGCTAGATTTATGATTCGTGGTGATGGTAAAGGTTTGTTTGGTCATCCAAACGAAAATTACGGCGGTACATTTGATGCGCAATTTGAGGTTTATGATGATAGAACTGAAAACTCTACCACAGATTTTAGTTTTGTATCATATGGATATGTAGATATATCTGAATACCCTCCAAGTCAAGGTGCTGGTGGAATAGTTAGCCGTGTAAAAGTTGTGGACGGAGAAACAGACTTGGGAACTCATGCAATAGGATTTGTAGCGGGCACAACCTCATCAGAAATTATAGCTACAGGAGCATTTGCTTTTTACGCTAATTCAGATATGGACACTTCTAGCGCTACTGGGTTTTCTGGTAATGTTGGAACTAATGGAAAATGGAATTTTGGAGACTCTTTCGTTGCTCAACCAGCATCTACAGTAACTGTTAGTGGAGACGCAGAAGTTGTAGGGAATGCAAATGGGGTTATATTAGAATCTCCAAACGGAACAAGATATAGAATCAAAGTAGATGATTCTGGTAACTTAACAACAACAGCATTATAAGATGGCAGATAAAAGTAAAATGGCTTGTAATAAGCCAAAGAAATCAGATAGAGCTGGGAAGAAGAAAATGGTTAAGGCGTGCTCAGGAGGAAAAGAAAAACTTATTCATTTTGGCGCAAAAGGCTATGGACACAATTATTCAGCTGCTGCAAGAAAATCATTTAAAGCAAGACATAAATGCTCAAGCGCTACAAATAAATTAACTGCTCGTTATTGGGCGTGTAAGAATTTGTGGGCAGGTAAAGGCGGAAGCACCAAGTCTTCTCCAAAATCAAAAAGAGGTAAATACTAAAAACACATAATTATGCCAGATAAAAAGAAAAAACAAACAAATCAACAAACAAGCTCTAACATTCAAACAGCATTGTCTAACACTGCGTTAAGTTTTTTTAAAAGCGATAGTAGGAAAAATCCATATCTATCAAGTAGATTTAATACAGGTAATGTCAATGTTTTTAACCCAATGAGAAACCAGGGACCGACACAAACAGGGTATACCTACTCTGTAAATGACGGTACAGGAACATCTAGAATAGGTCAAAACACCCATTATAATGAAGCTAAGTACAAACAAGACCAAGCTCTAAAAAATAATTTTTCAGGCAATAGGAAGTA
>JAURDE010000169.1 GCA_030828105.1 Bdellovibrionota bacterium
CCAGTTAAAAAGAGAGTCATTGTTCCGAATTCTTGAGTAGGTAGTTCGGTCAAGGCCGACTTTTCTCCTTTTTTCCTAAAAAGAAGATTACCACCTTCTATATTAAGGTGATCGAGAGTTAGAGAAAGGGTGAAGGCAAAGGACCTTGAACCATCATCATGCCATATTCCTTCTTCGACAGAAGAATCTCTAACGGCCAACATTAGCTCAAAGCTGTCAAATTTGTGAAATTGTAAAAGGAGTAATCTAAGGCTTCCGCTTTCACTCATAAGACTGTTAA
Source organism: Bdellovibrionota bacterium (assembly GCA_030828105.1). Taxonomy (GTDB): domain Bacteria; phylum Bdellovibrionota; class Bacteriovoracia; order Bacteriovoracales; family Bacteriovoracaceae; genus JAURDE01. The sequence goes on from JAURDE010000169.1 coordinate 281, forward strand.
AGATTTGGTATAACTTTGCCCAGTTTTGTTCTTTTACAAGAGTTTTAATATCTTTAGATAAAGGATAGAATAGCTGTGTGTGGCCTTTTTCAAATAGGTCCTTTTTAAAGGAATTATTTATGTCTAAATTTAAAGTCATTTTACCACTTTTTGCTCTAATAGCTGTCTTTACTGGAGTTTATTTAACTTATCAACTTGGTGATAGTGAATCTATATCCTCAAGTGACACTAGTCGTAAAGGAGATAATAAAGTTCCAATAGTACCCGTGCCTGATAAAGAACATTCCTACGATAAGATAAGTAGTGAGAATATCTATAAGAAAAAACTAAGTGTAGAAAAAGAATTAATTGCTAGAGCAAACTTATGTAAAAATGCATCAGATAAATTCTTTTCTGAAAATAATAATTCCTTAATTGAAAATGTGGATATTAGAATTCTTAATAATCGAATACAATATATTTTTAAAAATACTTTACACTCCTCTGGAGAAGCTAAATTATTAAAATATTTTGATAAACTTTTGGAAAGAAAAAGTAATCTAATAGAACCAGATCAAGTATTTGAAGATTTACAAAAATATGAAGTTTGTCGTGACTCAAGGTCTATAGATTACCTCTCAAATATCTTATCTTCCTTTAAGAATATTAGAGGTGATGAAAAACAAAAAAAAGAGCTTAAAGGATTATTCCTCTATAGTTTGAAAAGGATATTAGGGTATGACTTTCGTGGGCTTAATCTAAGATTTATTACAGAAAACCTTATGGAGATGGCAAATGCTAGTCTACTGGATGAATCCTCAAAGAAAGGTATTGAAAGTATTGAAGGTAAAATCAATGACGAACTTATTATATTTAAAGAGCAGTACAATCAAGAGGTAACGAATCTAAAGAAAATGGAATTACTTTCAAGACATCTTGAGATTAATAAGAACATTCGCAATCAATTGGAAATTTTAATTACTAAAGAGCTTGATAAAACTGAGTCCCAGCTCGGGATGAATTAATCTTCCATGCAAAGATACACTTTTTCTACCGGAAAACCTGCCTGGATAAGGATTTGCTTAACCTGGCTTAATATCCACATTCTCATGGGACGAGGATAACGAATTTTACCGTCAAAACTTGTATTCATGTTCTCGGCCAAGAAAAATGATTGAGGATAGTTTTTTTTCACTTGATAGAAGCTTTCCTTAGAAAAACGTACAACGCCAATAGATATATATTGTAAAAGCTTAGAGTCGAGGTGTTCGAGAAGTTCTTTTGCGAGTATCTCATACTCTTGCTTAAAGTTTTCTGTAAATATAATGGGATCCAGATGGATTCCAATAGGATGACCGTGATCAGATAGCTTTTTGATGGCCTTGAGTCGAGTGCTTAAAGAAGGAGTTTTCTCTTCAGTCTGCTTGAGATGAGATTGTGGGGACAAAGAAAAAGAGGTAATAATATTTTCTAAAGGTGATTGCTTTAAGATCGCCTTAATATTGGCCGACTTAGTTCTAAGTTCAAGCTTTGCATTTTTGAGGGGGCCAAATAATTCGTACAAGTATGGGATTTCATCAGTAATATGACTTAAGGCAAGACTATCACTAAACTCACCAGCGTGAAACCAGTAGGTTTCATTTTTATTATGACATAGCTCTTTAATATTCATTCCTATATCTTCGTAGTTTACAAAAAGAACAATATCGGGTGAATGGAAGTATCCTTGAAGGTAACAATAATGACACTCATAAATACAATTATAGGCATGGATGAAGTAATAATGTTTGCCATTATCGAGGCCATAGGCATCAGGTGCCTCTTTTACTAATCGCCCTTTTTTTTCAGCAATAAAAAGATTTAAGTTGTCTCGTTTTTGTAGGTAAGGTTTCTTTACTTTATTAAAAAAGGATTCGTGATCATCGATAATAATAGGGTCTTTCTTGTTGAGTTTATTAAGTATGTTTTGGGCCCTCAAGTTTGAAAGACATGATTTTTCTATAAAGACTTGATTAAACATTGATATTGCCTTTAAAAAAATCACTCCATTTTTTTTGGGGGAAAGTCGAAAGCTTATGAATCAACGTATCAAAGTCATCAGAATTTTCGAGTTCAATATTAAGTCGTATCTTTTCTTGCTCTAGGTTTTTGTCAAAAGTTACATTGCCTTTTAGACCATTGAAATGATCTTTATAAATAGCAAGGTCCTGTTCCAATTTAAACTTGAAAGGATGAATGACCTTTTCTAACTCTTCTATTAGTACAGCTGTTCTTCTTTTTTTATTTTCAAAATTCTTGTTTTTTAGGCAACTTTGGATTTCCTCAATCTTCGATACGGGAATTTTTTTTATTTGAGATGAACGGATTAATTTTTGATACAATTTCTTTTGAGAAAAGCTAAAATGAAAATAGCTTTGACATGGAAGAAGTGAACTTTGCTCAGTATGAGTCTCACTTTTTAGACTGTTAAACCAAAAATAATGCTTTTCACTGTACTGTTGCGCATTTTCTTTAACAACCTCACATATGTCATTTGAAGAATGATTAATGATATCAGATACGGTTTTAATAGATCTAATAGGCTTTTTAAACCTTTTTGCTACAGAGGCCAGAGACCATAGTTCACGGTCCAATAGATCTGCTATAGGTCTAAGTTCTGTGTTATGAACACGGTCCGAGTGAGTTATGCAATCCAGTAGAGGCAGATCATTTTTACCATGGACTAAAGTGTATGATTTAAACTCGAGGTGATCCTTTAAGCAAAGATAGCTTGTTCTTATTTCAACCATTTGATGGAGTAAGTTTGAGTATTTAGAGTTAAGTAGACCACATACTCCAAAATTAATTATCTCATCAATTTTATGATGGTAGGCACCTAGAAAGCCAGCGAGTGTTTCGGAAGCATTTTGAGGCCCTTCTCCAGTAATGAGTATGTAACCACTTGGAAATTGATAGATACCTTGAAATAAAAAATTCAAGGCCTCACACTTTTCATTTTTGAGAAAAGCAATGGCCTCAAGGGGGTGAGCAAAGACTAGTAATTTCATATTGTAACCTTAAGTGAATTTTTATAGTGTATCTAACGCGTCTGTCAAACAGGTACTTTATGAAAAATCAGATACTTAATAAATATTTAGATATTCCTTTTATTTTTGGTGGGGCTGCCCTCTCTGGTGAAAGCGGTGGATATGGCTTTGGTAAACTTGAGCAGAAAGAATCCCAAGAGATACTTGAATTTGCTTTTGAACATAACTTGAGGGCCTTTGATACAGCTCCTATATATGGGTTTGGAGAATCAGAGAAAAGGCTTGGAGTATTTATTAAAGATAAAAGAGATGATTGTTTTTTAATCAGTAAAGGCGGAGTGACTTGGCATAATTCTAAAAGAGTTAATATGACCAATGAACCAAAGATTTTGGAACAAATGATTCATGACTCCCTTAAGAGATTGAACTCTGATTATATAGACCTCTATATGGTTCATTGGCCTGATGAAAAGGTAGATATTAGAAAGTCAATTGAAGTGTTGGCCAAGGCCAAAGAGAAAGGAAAAATTAAGCATATTGGCCTATGTAATACAAACCTAGATGAGATAAAAAAAGCAAATGAGATTGAGAAAATAGAGTTTATTCAATCGGAATTAAATTATTTTAACCTGGAACCCTATAACAGGCTAATAGAGTATATCCAAAATGAAGATGTCGTATTCATGAGTTGGGGTACTCTAGATAAAGGGATTTTAACTAAAAGGGCGCATAAATTGAGAAAATATGATCCCTGTGATGCTAGAAGTTGGGCGCCGTGGTGGAAAAAGATGGATAAGGACTCTAAATATGAAAGAGTCGAAGAGCTTGAAATAAAACTACAGGAATATGGAATGAGCTTATTGGAGTTCGCTCTCCATTTTAATTTATCCTTTGAATATTTAGACTATGTACTTTGTGGCCCGAAAAAAGTCTCACAACTTAAAGAAATAATTATGGCCATTAAAAAGGATATTCCCAAAGAAGTTATAGAACAGATATATGAATTATAAAATTAGTGTGATCATCCCTACCTATAATAGATTGCCAGTTCTTTCTAGAGCACTTGAATCTGTTTATGCACAGACTTATCTCCCCTTTGAAATTATAATTATAGATGATGGTTCAGATGATAAAACCTTTCAGTATATAGAAGGGTTACAAAAAAATAGCAAAATACCACTGTTCTATCATTACGTAGATCGAAGAGGTGTTAGTTATTGTAGAAACCAAGGAGTAAAACAGTCAAAAGGAAATTGGATCGCTTTTTTAGATAGTGATGATGAATGGTTACCCAATAAATTACATGAGCAAGCTCTTCTTCTTTCACAACACCCTAACCTTAAGCTTATTCATACTGAAGAAATCTGGGTAAGAAGAGGTCTCAGAGTAAACCAAAGGAAAAAACATCAAAAACTAGGAGGTAGAATTTTTCCTTTTTGTTTACCTTTATGTCGAATTAGTCCTTCTAGCACAATGATTGAAAAAAGGTTTTTTAGCCAGCTTGATGGGTTTCGGGAGGACTTTGAAGTTTGTGAGGATTATGATTTATGGCTTAAAGTTACAGCGCGAGAGGAAGTGGGTTATGTTACTGAGCCACAGATTATTAAATATGGTGGGCATGATGATCAACTTTCTCAAAAGTATCATTCCATGGACATATGGAGAGTAAAGTCTTTATTAGATATACTATCTTATTCAGAGTTAAGTGATAAAGACAGAGAACTCACTGAGATGGAAATACTAAAAAAGCTTAGGATACTTAAATTAGGATATCAAAAAAGAAATAAAGAAGATGATTTAATGAAAAAATTTGATAATTTAAATATAGATTCTAAAAGAATGGAACAGTTATATTTAAAGCATGAAGTGTTGAATGCCACAACTCATCCTGAGGGTTTTCAATAGGGGTTTTAATCGAATAGTTAACTGTGAAATATTTTGTATCAAAACGAGGATTCAATGTTAAAAACTGGTTACTAATCTTTGCTAAAATATAGAAGGGGTAATGTTCTCTAAGCTTTAATTCATAGGCTAAATAGGCACCTCTTAATAAAGCATACTTAAATCTCTGATGGGCCCCTAAATAAAGCGTTCCTTGACCAAGGGAGAAATCTAAACGTAGATGATAAAGTGGACGTGACTCGTATAAGGCTGACTTAGTACTATCTCCGTTCATGATCTTAAACTCTTGAATTTCTGCTA
>JAURDE010000192.1 GCA_030828105.1 Bdellovibrionota bacterium
ATGAAAGTTTCGAGGTTTTTTCTAAAGATTCTCTAGCCCATAAGAATGCTTTAAATGCCCTGATATCCTATCCAAGGTTAGATGTGCTTTATAGAATTTTATTAAAAAAGACCACTTCATTTTTTGACTTCGTTAATAATCAAGGTTGGAAAACTTTAACAAGAACATCACGTAAATTAGTCGCTGTTATCGATAATGAAAAAAGACAGGGTGAATTAGACCATAAAAAACTATCTAGTCTTCATTGGAGATTAAATCAAGATATTACTTACATGACGAACGTTACCAAAGGTTCAGTGCTTTCTGAAAATGATAAAAATAGAATCTTAGGAGCGCTATCTTCACTTAAGTCTGAACTAAAAATGCTTAAAAGCTTTGCTCAGAATCTAAAGGGTTATGAAAATAGTTTTTATCATTTTAAAAAGTCATTTGGGGTCTGGCTAAAAGATATAAAGCCTGCCTTGTCATTAAAGAGACTGGAGGGGCAGCAAGATTCCAAAAAATTAATATTGTTTTTAATTGGTATCGTAGCTTATTTCTTTTTCGTGACTTTAGGGGGTATTTTTTTAAACAAAAGAAATGGTCTCAAAGGTATTAAAGAAAACGAAGAGTTGATGTTAAGTATTTTAAATTTTGATTTATTAAAAGATGTTGAGAAAAATATTGATGGTCTTTCAGATCACTTTATTAAAGATTTCATGAAGTTTAAAAAATACTTGGATAAGAGAATTAAATTCGGCTCATATTTTCAAGAAGCATTACCCATACCCGCCATTTTACTCGATTCCGACCTACAGCTTGTTTGGGGTAATTCTCATTTCTTTAATCAATGGGATTTAGAGGGGCAAAAAGGTAAAGAAAACATTTCATGGGATTATTTACAAAAATTTACTAATTTAGGTGAGGAAGATCCTGTCATTACAGGTTTTAAAAACAATATCGCGGGAATTTATCAGATTCAGATAAGAACTTCACCAAATAAAGACCTTATTCCTTATGAAATGTATGTATCACCTCTTAAAGAAGGAGAGGATACTCAAGTTATGATCTTCTTTTATCCATTAAAGTTTATGGAAGAGACATTACTAAATCAAAGCAAGACTCTTATAGGGCCTATAACTAAAACCTTGGATCTTTTTCTTAAAAGTAGTTTTAATACTGAGAATAGGGAAAAAATTAAAAAGGATTTTGAAATTGCAGATATAACATCTATTTGGAAAAGATTTGAAGAGTTAGATAAGGTCTTTAACTTTCAAAAAGAAAGCCTTTTTAAGGAGATTGAAACGTTAGAGGATAATCTTTATGATAAGATAAAGCTCATTCAAGATTCACAAAAGTTAATCGAAAGGGGAATGAATCTACAAAAAACTGGTTTTCAAAAATTTGGTGATTTAAAAGAATCAGTTGTAGAAGTTGTTGATACAAGACAAGAAATGGAGCAGGTCTACCTTAGTACCGTTGTAAACTCTAAGGAATTATTTCAAGGTAAGGATGAACTCTTGAAATTGGCCGATTCTATGAAAGAAAAGATTTCTCAATATCAGTCTATCATCGAGAGAATTATATCAGTACAAAAAGACTTTAAAGAGGAAAAAGAGTCTTTTAATAATCAAAAGTCAAAGATCAATCAATCTTTAAATCAAACTCTTCAATTTAAAAAATCTTTTAATACAGATGAAGGGTTACGCGATAGTCTTGAGAATTTAAAACTTGAGATAAAAGGGTTTGATAAAGTTTTAGAAAGTATTAATAAACACAATAAAACTCTTGATGTCCTCACATCAAAATTTGAATTACTCGGTAATAGTAAGGATGAAAATGAACAAGATTACTATGCTCTTCTTAAGGCCCTTCAAGACAAAGTAGAGACAGATATCTTTAATTTAAGCAAACTTACTAAGAAAGGGCATGAAGGTGATGAGAAGATGGTAAATAACTTAAAAAATGTTTATGAAACATTTTTAAACAACCATAAAAGAATGCTTGATGCTGTGAATTTAATAAAGAATGAAAAAATCACCGAGATTGGTAACAGACCCCAAGCTTAAAAAAACTATAATTTAATTTCTTCTAAGAAGTGATCTATATTTCTGTAGAGGTGTTCAAGATCCAAATTGTTTTCTATGATGTAATTCGCTTTTTGCTTTTTTTCATCTATAGGAATCTGTTTTGCTAGCATATTTTTGGCCAGATCTTCACTTATAGAATCCCTTATGATCAAACGTTGGACTTGTTTTTCCGGTGTAGAATAAACAACGACAATGTAATCTACGAGTTGATCAAGCTTTTTTTCAAATAAAAGAGGAACATCATAGAAAATATACTGAGGGTTATGAAACTTCTTGTAACTTTCAGTAAACTGATGAGGTAAATGGGAATAAATGAAGTTTTCGATCTTTGTTTGAAGGTCTTTATTACTAAAAAAGACTTCTCTTAGCTTTGGAAAAATAATTTTGTTATTTATTACGGTCTCAGGAGCTAGATTGGAAATAAACTCATAGGCCTCTTTTTTCTCGTAAATTTGGTGAACAAGTTTATCAGCACAAATAATATTCTCACCACGGTTTTTAAGATAATCACTTACTGTGGATTTACCAGTCGCAACTCCACCTGTAAGCGCAATGATAGGCATAGGTGCTTTGTGTAATCTGTTTTCTTGTTCTAATTTATCAATTTTCATTTTTCTCTAAGATTTTAGCATGATCCCAGTAAACATCCATTTGTTTTTGGTTCATTTCTCTTAGAATTTTTTGATCATCTTTTATAAGTTCTTCCATTTTCCTAAATCTTCGAACAAACTTACTATTGGCCGATCTTAGGGCCGCTTCTGGATCAATTTCAAGATGACGGGCCAATTGAACAATGGAAAACAAAAAGTCTCCCATTTCCTCAAAGATTCTATTTTTATTAATTGTTGTCGGAGTAATCTCTTCTTTCAACTCTTGCCATTCTTCTTCTACTTTATAAGAAACCTGAGAGGCATCATCCCAGTCAAACCCTATTTTCTGAGTCTTTTTTCCTATTTTTGATGCTGACATAAGTGAAGGTAACCTTAGGTAAGCATCATCAATCTCACTATCTTTTTCACCTTTTTCTTCGTCCTTTATCTTTTCCCAATTGCTAAGAACTTCCTTAACTTCAATTTTATTGTCTCTATTTTCAAAAACATGAGGGTGTCTTCTGATCATCTTATCGGCCGCTAATTTGCAGACACTTTCCATATTAAAGTTCTTAGATTCTTCTGCAATAGTTGTGTGAAGAAGGATTTGAAGGAGGATATCGCCAAGCTCATTTTCCATCTCGGCCGTATTTTCAGTTTCTACAGCATGGATAAATTCATAGCATTCCTCAATGAGATATTTTAGAAGGGTGCTATGAGTCTGTTTTAGATCCCAAGGGCATCCATTTTCTGGATCTCTTAGTTGTTTAATTACTTCTTTAAATCTTTGGTATTCTGGATTTGCCA
>JAURDE010000005.1 GCA_030828105.1 Bdellovibrionota bacterium
ATTTAAATATGACTTTTTTGGTTTTAATAAAAAAAGGGGATAGAGGCATCCCCTTTAAATATTAATTGAAGGAAATTGTATTAGTATTTTCTGCTTCTTGAGATTCGGAAGCTACAACTTCGGCCGGAACTTCTTTTACAGGTGGAACGTATTCAACACCTTCAAGCTCTCTAATGAAACCGCTAAAAGTCCCTTCTTTTCCTCTAATAACTCTATTGAGGTCTTTAACCATACCGTTATGGGCATGCTTAGTTTCTAGGACATGTAGTAGCTGAATTAAGGTTCTGTAAGTGATATCTTCTTTAGTTTTATTGTCGATAACAGTTACATCGTGACCTTCTCGAATTACAGCGGCAATTTCTTCTAAAGTTACATAACAGCTTTGCTTTGTGTCATAAAGCTTTCTGTTTGCATACCTCTTAATCAGTCTGGAGTTTTCCATTGTTTTTCCTTTGTTTATAAAAAGATATGGCTTTCTAACATCATGCTAAGGCTCGTGTCTAGATATTATACACGGCAAGATTTCTTAAAATTTCTTACATTTATTAAGTGTCTAAAATTATTGTTACCATTGTTCTTATGCTGCATTGATGCTTATAATGCTGCATGTTATATTAACTAAAATAAGAGTGTATCTTTATGTTAAAATACAAACATAACAATTTTGAAACGCCTACCCCCTATAACCAAGATTATATGGGGTAACTTAAATTGGGCCGTATTATGGTTTTATTCTCTTTTTTATTAATTACACCTCTTATATTTGCTGAAGAATATGTCCGTCAGACAGACCTCATGGCCGAAATATACAACCGACCAGAAGTCCAAAACCGCTTAAAAAAATGTAAAGAATATCTTCAAGAAAGAAGCTCCGCTGATGACGGTAAAAATATCTATCGCTGCTTAATTGAAGGTGAAAAAGATGAATATGGTTACGCCATTGAACCAATCGATCCAAATCTTATGAAAGAACTGGTCAAAAAAATTGAAAGTAAAAAAGGTGAAAAAAAACCAGAATTTGAAGGACTCCAAATCACCAAAATCAAACAATCTGAATCTGACCAGGCCCTAAAAAACCTAGAAGACTTTTTCACTAAAAAACTTGAAAAAAGTCTTTACGGTGACGTTAAAAAAGGAGTTCCAGGGCTCGTTGATCACAAAGTCTTTCATGATTTATACGAAAAACAAGTTGGTAAAAATATCATTTCTGGGATCAGCTCCTATTGCATTGAGGCCTCAAGATCAAGGGCCTATATTTTATTTAAGGATGAGAATACAAACCTAAAGATAAAAAAAGAAAACCTCAACAATTTAAGTCAATACAAGGAAAAAATAAATCAGGCATACGAAGACTGGAGCGTTTGCATGAACGTTCTTCAGTATATTTGTCATGCTGGAGAGTACAAGGATAAGGAAGGAAAAATCATCTATGATTATAAAGGACTAGGAAAGACGCCTCCGCAAGTAAGAATACAAACTATCCCCTCACCCCTTATTTTTAGCCTTGATGACGTTGAGTACTCCCGTCAAAGAACATGTACTCTCATTAGATTCATTAAGGACTCGAGACAAACCCTTATAAAAGTGGCCAAAATCAAAAAGCTTTTAGCAAACTTGGCCGACCCGAAAACAAGTATAGATTTAAATAACCCTAACCTAATCTCACTTGATTTCTCAGAAGAGCGCAGTCTCGATCGCATACTGCAAACTTCATCAAAAGAGTTTCTTTATGGAGGAGATAAAAAAAGTTTTAAATCTGCAAACGATGCACTTATCAATACATTTAAAAACGATTGCGTCGATAATGGTATCAATATCGATAAATGTAAGCGCCACTTCATCAATCATACTGAAGCAGAAAAAATGGCAGCTGAGGTAACCTTAAAAACTCAGGCCATGGTAAAAAAATTAGAAAAACATCGCCATGATAAAGAAAAGCTCGAAACTTACCTTCGTGAGGAAGGATATAACAAAAATGAGATTCAAGATATACTCAAGGACTCTGATGCTTTTACAAGAATTATCGAAAACTATAGAACCGAACGTAAGTATTTCATAGAACGATTAAGTAACCGTATAAATGAAACTTCCCTACCTCAAGATAAAGAAGGCAACATAGACTTTGACGCCCAAACCACAAAGGAACGTATAGCAAGCATACAAAAGGAAATAGAATCTCGCTCAGAAAATTTTGAGCAACTTATCCATTACAATAACATCATCGAAGGACACCTTGGATTAAAGGATGAGCAAGGAAAAGAAATCGATGAAAAAAACCTAGCTATCCTCTTTAAGGAAGTTAACGATCGTATCTCTGACCCTGAAGAGAAAAAAGAATACTCTATTAAAATAGATCAAATAAAAGAGCTCCATTCTAAGCTCATTGAAAAAGGCATCTATAAAAACGAGGCCCCTCCCATCATTGAAACCATCCCCGTTGAACTTCTTAACGCTCAAGTGTTAAGCTACGGTACCCCTGAGACATATCTCAAAGATGAAATACTAAATTGACTCAGCATTTCTTTCCTCATGATGCCCCATAATGCTAAGCTTTCCCGTTCTAAAAAAGGAGATTTTCGTGAACTTTTACAGCGATGTGCCAGAATGGAAATGGATGTTTAAAAATGCAATTGATTGGGAAAAGGTTATACCCCTGTACTACCCGACTTTTCCCACTCCAGATGGATTCGAATCCAAAGAAGAAATTATACCATTTTTAGAAGAACTAGCAGACCAAACTGGTGCATGGGCCGGAAGTGAGCAGGCCATCGCAGATGCTAGGGCCATGGATGAAAAAGGGCCTGGAGAAGTAAAAGACGGTCTCACTATACCCAATGAGTACCTCTCTAGAATTTATAAACAAGCCACTGAACTTGGAATATTTGGACTCTCCATGCCTCCTGAATACGGTGGAATGGGCGTTCCTGCTTCACTCCATATGACCGTTCTAGGACAAGGATCAAGATCCTCTCTCGGGGTTAGTACCCAACTCGCCTTCTTTACCTCCATCGCTGATATGATTAACAGATATTGCGACCAAGAAGATAGAGAAAGACTCATACCTGAAATTATCGCAGGAAATATTTCAGGCTCTATGTGCTTAACAGAACCTGGATGTGGCTCTGATTTATCTATGATCAAAACAACGGCCATGCCACAAGATAATGGGACTTATCTCATCAATGGTACAAAATGCTTCATCTCTAATGGTGGCGGCGGTATAGGGCTCGTTCTGGCCAAAACACCAAACGCACCTGAAGGTTTAAAAGGTATTTCAATGTTTCTCGTTGAACAGAAAATACCTGAAAAAGAAGGCCTAAACTATTATGTTTCTAAAAATGAAGAAAAAATGGGCCTTCATGCTTCCTTTACTTGCGAAGTTGTTTACGAAAACTCAGTGGGTAAACTTATAGGTGAAGAAAATGAAGGATTTAAGATGATGCTTCACCTTATGAATGAAGCGAGATTGGCCGTTGGTTTCCAGGCCTTAGGTATCATCGAAGCTTCCTTGGCCTATGCAAATGATTATGCCAAACAAAGAGTGGCCTTTGGCTCTCCTATCGCAGAACTTCCTCTTATGAAAAGAAATCTCGACGATTACGAAACTGAGATGAATGCCATAAGAGCTCTTTTGATGGATACCACATCCCACTTCGATATCTTCACTAAACTTGACCTTAAAAAGCATCACACAAATGATCTTACTGAAGAAGAACAAGAAATGTTTGAAGAAGCAGGTAAATGGGTGAGAAAGAGAACTCCCCTAGTCAAATATTACTCCTGTGAAAAGGCCACTGAACTTTCCCAAAGGGCCATTCAGGTTCTTGGTGGATACGGTTTCATGAAGGAGTACCCTGTTGAAATGTTTCACAGAGACTCATTTGCTCCTCTTCTTTATGAAGGAACCTCACAGATTCAGGCCCTTATGGCACTTAAAGATCTCGTTAAATACGCAATGAAAGATCCAAAAACATTCTTTACCAATATTATGGATAAACATCCTAGTACAGAAATTGGTGGTAATGAATGGACAAGAAATTACAAAAAGGCCCATTACAGATTTAAAAAGAAAATGATGGGTCTACTTGTAAAAACACTAAAGCCAAAAAATGGTAAAAACATTTTTAACCTTAAAGCATGGACTGAACTAGAGAGCATAAACAAACTTATGACACATGCTGAAACCCTTTGCCAGGCCCTTAGCTACACCGAAACCCTAAGAGTACTGTGCGATCACGCTAATCAGGATCAACAAAGAGTGAAGCTCTTTAATGATTACTATACTCTCGTATATCCAAGACTTGAGGCCATATACGCTGACTGGTCGATAAGATAGCCCCTAAACATTAAGAGGAGGCTTAGGCTTCCTCTTAACTGACTCTAGCACTCACCTTTTACTCAATTGTCATTCCTTACTTACTCTGGATAAAATATATTCGTTAACAACAAATCAAAGGATGAGATGTGAACTTTTACACAGACGAACCAGAATGGAAATGGATGTTTAAAAACGCAATTGATTGGAAGACCATTCTTCCTATGTACTATCCTGAGTTTCCCACTGAAGATGGAATTCAAAATGAAGAAGAGCTCATAGGCTTTTTTGAAGAACTCCTCACTCAGATAGGCGATTGGACCGGTAATACTTTATATCAAAGAGCTGAAGAACTCGACCGTGTCGGTGCAGGTGAAGTTAAAGATGGTAGGACAATTCCCTCAGAACCCCTCGAAAAAACTTATAAAGAGGCATTAGAGCTTGGATTCCATAGTTTAGGTCTACCAAAACAATGGGGCGGCATGGGTTTACCCCCAGCTGTTGGTGGAATAGGATTATCAGGATTGGCAAGAGCATGTGGTTCATCCATGGTTCAACTCTCCTTTTACGGCTCAATTGCAGAGATGATTAACCGTTTTGGTGATCAAGAAGATAAAGAAAGACTTATTCCCAAAATTATGAACGGTGAACTTAGTGGGGCCATGTGTATTACAGAACCTGGTTTTGGCTCTGATGTCGGATCCATCACGACCACAGCGACAAAAAGAGACGACGGCCTTTATGATATTAATGGTTCGAAAATTTTTATCACCAACGGTGGTGGTGGTGTTCAGCTCGTTTTAGCAAAAATTAAAGACCAGATTAAGGATAAAGACCCTAATGATCCTAGACAACGCCTGCTTGGACTAAAAGAAATTTCCATGTTCCTAGTAGAACAAGACCATCCACTTAAAGAAGGTAATAATTTTCATGTGGCAAAAAATGAAGATAAGATGGGCCTTCATGGATCCTTCACTTGTGAAATCGTATATGAGAACTCCGTAGGCAAACTCATGGGTGAGCCTAACCAAGGCTTCACCTACATGCTTCATCTTATGAATGCAGCGAGATTAGTCTGCGGTGTTCAGGCACTCGGAGGGATAGAGAATTGTCTGGCCTATGTAAGACAATATGCTCACGACAGAGAACAATTTGGAAAAAGACTTATTGATCTTCCTCTTTATAAAAGAAACCTCACTGACTGGGAAACAGAAAGAGATGCTCTCAGGGCCTTTGTCGTCGATACATTTAACCAATTCGATGTTCACCAATATTATGATCTTAAACAACGTTCTCAAGGTGAGCTTACAAAAGAAGAGAAAAAAGCTTACGAAGAAGCAAAGATATGGACACGAAAAAGAACTCCGCTTCTTAAATATTATGCAACGGAGGCCTTTACTTCTCTTTCACAAAAGGCCATTCAAGCACTAGGTGGATATGGTTTCATTAGGGATTACCCTATGGAAAGACTACACCGCGATAGTTTCGCGCCTCTTCTCTATGAAGGGACCTCTCAAATTCAGGCCCTCATGACACTAAAGGATCTTCTTAAATATGCAATGAATGACCCGAAACGATTTATGGCCAATATTTTCTTTAACCATCCTGGTAAAGATATCTTGGGAGGTTCTTCAAAGTGGGAAGAGGACTTCACCTCTAGACATTACCGATTCAAAAAGAGACTTCTTAAATTGCTTTATGAAAAACTTGATCCACCAAAAAGCTTTAAGGTCTTTGACTTTGAAGGTTGGGTTAATGAAGAGCGTATTGGTCACCTTATGGAGCATGCTGAAACTCTATGTCAAGCTTCGGCCTATTTTGAAGTCATGAGAGTTCTCGCTGCTCATGCCAATAAAGATGAACAAAGAGCTGATCTCTATTTTAGATATTCTCGCCTTGTCGATTCAAGATTAGAGGCTATTTATAGAGACTGGGTTGTTAGATAGCTATTTTTTCTTTAAGGTTCTTCCAAAGACGTATTGAAACTAGAGTTCCTGGAGAGTTGGGATGATTTTTTTCTTCCCAGCTCTCTATTACTATATCCCCATCAAAAGATTCAATAAATTTTTTAACAATAGGCATACCAAAGCCTGTTCCAATTTCTCCTTCCGTGCCTTGTCTCGATGTGGCCTCTGAAACAGAAAATAAATTCGCCAGTATTTTTTCGCTCATACCAACGCCATAATCTCTAACACAAATGACTGCTGTTTCATTATCACTATATATATCAAGTTTAATCTCACCGCCCCTTTTGGAAAACTTAATCGCATTGGTCAGAATATTGACAAGAACAGAATTGATAAACGAGTTTCTATAAATGAGGATATCTAAATCCTTTTCTATAGTAATATTCATAACAATATCTTTTTCTTTTATTTTATGACTTAAAACTTCAATGACTTCCATCACACATTCATCGGCATTAAAAAAACCCAACTCTAACTCAAGTTTTCCCTCATCCACTTGAAGATAGTTTCTTACATCATCAATCGTATAGAGGCTTTTCTCTAAAGATCGCTTAAGGATATTCATTAATGTATCTCTTTGCTCTTGAGGTGTTGACTCTAATACATTCAACGTTGATTTCATCGCAGCTAAAGGGGTGAGAAGATCATGACATAAAATATGATTAAGTTGTCGGGCCCGTGTAATTTCTTTGAGGTGTTCTTTTTCTAAAATCTCATGTTTTCTTTTTAGAAGGGAAAGCTTTTTCAACAACATATTGATTTCGGAAATAAAATCTTCTTTCCCAGAAATCTCATTTTTAAAAGCATCATTGTTGATTATTTCTTGAAGGTCTTTTTTTAATTTACTACTCAACTAAAGGCTCCAGTCTTATGCGGCCCTCTTAGTGTCCTCGGACTCTTTCTTTTCCTTCATCTCAACATCCTTTTTAAGATGCTCTTCATCAATTTCGAAATGCCCTTTTAGCCACAGGTAATGACCTATGGCCAAAACACCCATGCTTACTGCTAGAAGACCACCAATAATATACATTGAAAGATCACTTTTCATACTACCCCTGTCGGTTTTTATGAGGCAGACTTTATGGACGATCTATTAGATAAACCTCATGATTAAATGAAATTTGTTTTCCTAGGCCACACCATTGACCTTCTTGCCTCTCTAGCACAGAACCAAAACGCTCATCCAAAGTGTTTGTTTGAATCTTATAAGCAAAAACTTCATTAACTTTCTTTCCGCCTCTTAGCTCTACAATCATATCCTCACCATCTTTAGCGACGAAGTAAAATTGAGACCCTTCCACTTTTCTATCGACCTCTCTACCACTGATGAGCTGACTACACAGTTTCCCTATATGGCCAGTTCGATCTGAAGGAATCGACCGAACTTCACTTGCAAGAAATCGCCCTGGTCTTCTAAACCTAAGAACTCCATTATTATGATCTAAAAGAACTGTTTTCATATAGCTTAATTTCTGAATATCATGACATTGCTTTTGTACCACATGGGCCTTAAGTTGCTGGGGTGAATTTCTCAAATAAGACTTCAATCTAAAACTTCTAATAGCAAGACAGATCCTAAGGGCCGAAGATTTTTCCCTCTCATCCATTTCACCCACAACAGGAGGCAATTGACCTAAGTAAGCCTTAGGATCCACTAGATGCCCATTATCACTACAAGAAATAAGGATTAGGGCCATTATCAAAGCTTTTAGTTCAACTCTCACCCTACCCTAATCGGCATTTTTCTTGACCAATTTACTATGTTTTTAGTAAATAAAATTTATGTCCAATTTTGAAATAATAACAACTGATGATGGATCACCTTCGGTGTACTCAAAAATATACTCAGAGGCCTGTCATAACCTCTCTGGTGCCTATCAAGAAACCCTCTATAACTTTGTACAAGGCTGTGAAATTAATAAACTTGATCATAGGCCAATTAAAATCCTTGAAGTTGGTTTCGGTACCGGTATGGGTTTTATTTGTACTATCGAAAATTGTCCTAAACCCATACGCTTTGTCTCATTTGAAAAACACGAAGAAATGGTCGAATTAGCAAAAGAAATTCATCCCCTCTACAAAGATCTGCGTAAGGTACCGGGAGGATATGGACTACAGGCTGGTGAAAGTGAAATCCTTATTCTCATTGGCGATGCTCGAGATAGAATAAAAGAAATTAAAGAGCAATTCGATGCCATTTACCAGGATGCTTTTTCACCCCGTAAAAATAAAGAATTATGGACAAAGCAGTGGTTTAAAGACCTTTATAAACTCTCCCACGACAAAACTATACTCTCTACCTACAGCTCATCAGTCTCCATCAGAAAGGCCCTTATTGAATCAGGCTGGTTACTTTCTAACCGAAAAGGTCATGGAAATAAAAAACTGGCCACTATTGCAAAAAGGACAGGAGAAACTGATAAGGAAATCATAGAAAAACTCAAGCGCTCAAGTGTAGAAGCTCTCTCTGATGAGATTATCTCCTTCCCTCCAAATTAATAGGAAAGTGAGCAAATTGGATGGGCACTCCTTTAGATGAAGAGTAATCAATTATTTTTTCTAAGGCTTTTTCTACTCTTGGGAGATATCTTTTGGCCGTTTCTAAATGAAACCCCGTAACAACATAATGAACAGGTTTAGGGTTTCTCAAAAACTCATCAACATTATCCTTAAGAGTTCGAAAAATAGTATTAGGTTTTGTATAATCTGCAAGGCTGGCATTATTTGGTAGCTGCCAAATTGGTTTATGTTCCGTTTTCATTAAGTAGGGTTGCTTGACAGTACTCATTCCAGGCCAAAGCCTATTGATAGACTGTACCAATAAGGAAGACTTACCCCAAGAGCGTGATACAAAATAATCAACTGTAGCGGAGCTATCTAAATAAAAACCTTCTCTTGATAAGGCCGTGGCCACTGTAGGACCTGTTTGCCAGGCCCCCGAACGAAAACTTTTTGGCCTACTAAATCCATTTTTCACTAAAATCTCATTGCTTTTACGAATGATTTTTTGCATCTCTTCAGCACTATAGGCCGTCAAAGAAACCACGTGGCCACAATCAAACTGACAATTTCTTAAACTCCAACCACCCAAGTCAGGCTTGGTCTTAAACTTTACTCCAGAGGCCTCTACTAAAGACTTCCAAGCGTGAATATGAAGGCCGTGCTCATCATGTTTTCTCATAACTGATTTTATTTTTTTCGTAATCTCAGCAGCGTTAGCATCAGGCTTAGTATAGTAGGCCGCATTTAAAAAGTGCAAAATAGGTATACCTGGATACTTATTTCTAAATGCTTTAAGCGCCTCTAGGTTCTCTTTACTAAGTTCCCTTCCTTCCCAGTCTATAGTCATAACAATAACGACATTGCCTTTTTTAAACTTGGACTCATTAGTAAATCTAGAACCAGCACCAAAAAGAGTAGAGGAAGCAAAAAATAGTATAAGTATTAAGTTAATTTTCATTTTTTACCTTTTTGTAAATCGGGGGCAAGAGACACCTTTTTTCTCAATATAATACATAGATTTCATTACATTTTGTAATTCATACCCATCTACCCAAATACCAATCTCCTTGCCATATTTATCTTTTTGGCACTCCCAACTGTATTTACAGTAATTACCCCAGCTATTTTGAATTAAGAATTGACACCTATTTTTACGTACACGATTCCCTATCAAAACCGATTGATGTAATAGACTTGAAAGTCTACTCACGTCCTGGTGCTTTTTGGCATTAAGTATTCCTGCATAATAATTAAAGGCGACTGGTTCGTTGCTTTGAAGTTTTCCCAAGATCGTCCTAATAAAATCAGCACTGTTATCGTTTTCAACGCTACATACATGGTAGTTCTTCATGAGTTCAGGGCCGGTTTCCTCATATTTGTTTCCTCTAATTTGACATTTGTAAAATACGCTTCTGAAAAAAGGAAGATAACTCTTTTTATTATTTTTTAAGTTTGCCTTCATGGCCGGCCATATTTTATATATCTTTGCTTTATTTAGAAAACTCGCAATATATTTTATTTTCCTTGCCTTTAGACCCTCAAGATTCTTCTTATCTTTGAAAAAATCTAACATTACAAGATCAAGCTCTTTCCTGGCCTGATTACATTTCTCTTTATTTGATTGGTCACGACATAGCCTTTTTTCACTTAGTCCCGTACGAGTAAGTTTAGCCTGTATGCTTTTGTTATATTTTTCAAAAAACCAAGAAGTAAAAGAGTAGAATTCGGCTAGAGATATAAGCTGCCCATCTTTACTATAAGGTATTAATGACGATTTCATAATGTCTTCCCGACATATGCTGTCTAACCCCCTCACCATAACATCTAAACCCAACTCTCCTGAAGCATCATCTAGACTTGTTGATACTTTCCCAGTTTGCGCTTGCTCGCTTATTTTACCTAAAAATCCCATCCAGTATGGACTCGTTAACCCAATTCTTTTTTTTATTTTTAGGCCGCCGAAAACAGAAATACCACCATGAGTTTTAGGTGGTCTTACATCAATAACTTCAGTTACTTTAGGTAACTGCCAGGCCCTCCAGACATCTAGATAAGCTGCAGCAGCAAAAGGGCCACACATTCTAACAGGTCCCTGGTCGAGAACAGGGACATCAGTTCTAAGTGTCCATTTTTTTCTCGCTAAATTCACTCGCTTCACACATAAACTATTAACTTCTTCTCCCAATGCCTTTTTGATTTTAGAGCCTTTAGCAAAGAGAGGATTAAAAGAGAAAAAATAAACAAAAAGAGAAAAAACCAAAAAATGTTTCATAAAATTAACCACAAAAAAGGATATAAATATTATAAAACAATTTAGTTTTAAACAGAAATGATCAAGCTTAGCGTACTCGTTGATTTGAAAAGGAGTTAAATACCGGCCTTTTCTTTGACCTCATTAATTATTTTTTCCCACTCATTTTCGTCGGACCATCTTTTTTGGGCCTTTTCACTCAATTTATGTAAAGGATCACAGTAAAAGAATACATCACCTGGTTTTACATTGGGGGCCTTCCACACTGATACACCCATTTCCTCATCATAGTATTCATAAGAAGCAACATGACGTTTTCCCCCGCCTCCTGGAAGATCACAAACAAAGGTAGGAGTATTAAAGCCCGCTGTCGTTCCTCTTACCGCCTTTTCAAGTTCCTCGGCCTCTTTTAAAGTTGTTCTGAAGTGCTCACAGCCAGGAACCATATCATGTAAATAAACATAGTAGGGTTGGATATTGATCCACTCAAGCTGCTTTGTTAACTTAACCATAATATTGACATCGTTATTCACACCTTCTTGAAGAACCGCTTGATTTCTCACTACGAAGTTTTCCTGAAACAAACGATCCATAGCTCTTTGAGACCATTTCGTAATTTCTTGAGGGCTAGAAAAATGCGTATGTATTACAACTTGCTTTCCAAAAGATCTTCCTAAGAAGTGAACTTCTTTTAGTGCATTAAACCAAGCATCATCAGTAAGTATTTTTTGAGGAAAAATGGCAATTCCCTTCGTTGCGTACCGTATCCTTCTAATATGAGGAATTTCTAAAAGGTTTTTACCTATATAGCGTATTTGATCTGGAGTAAGCATATAGGCATCACCACCAGAAATAACAACATCTTCTACCTCAGGTCTTCCCATTAAATATTCAAATACATCATCCCATTTTTTTTGGTTTGCTCCATAAGTAGATTTTTGAATTGTTTCTGTAGACCCACCAATAATCCGACTTCTCGTACAGTAATTGCAATAAACCGGGCAAATTGTAGTTGGTAAAAAGAGAACTTTATCACGATACCTATGAGTGAGAAGGGGAACCGGAGAGTCTTCATCTTCGGCCAAAGAGTCTGATTTATAGTATGGGTGGTCATGAAGGTACTGACTACCTATTGGTAGGAATTGCTTCCTAAGCGGATCATTTGCTGGGTCATCCCAGTTAATGAGAGAAAACACATAAGGAGTAATCCTAATATTCATAGGAGTGTAGTGTTGGCCTTGAACGATATCGGCCATAAAGTCTTTTGAAACCCTTTTCCCAAGGATTTTCTCGACTTGCTCAACCTTCGTAATTGAGTTTTTAAGCTGCCATTTGTGGTCTGCAAATTCATCTCTAGAAACGGATGCCCAGCCAGGAATTTGCTTCCAGAACTCATCATCCCTAAAGTTTCTATGCTCTAGTCCAAACTTGGTTGGGGATGTTGCTTTTTTATTGGCCATGCTTCCTCCAGCTCTTTATTGCTCACATTGTCAGTTTATGAGCACTCGTATCACAATTCGTATTTATTTGCACCCTATACTAGTCACCAGCTGCTTTAAATGCTTTAATTCACGGCCATGAGTTATCTACCACGAATCTTTCTATATCTCTGCTTAGGGACTTCTTTTATTGGTATCGCCACTTTTTCCCTCATTTAT
This sequence comes from Bdellovibrionota bacterium, assembly GCA_030828105.1. Classification (GTDB taxonomy): domain Bacteria; phylum Bdellovibrionota; class Bacteriovoracia; order Bacteriovoracales; family Bacteriovoracaceae; genus JAURDE01. The sequence continues at coordinate 12,694 of JAURDE010000005.1, forward strand.
TACGCAAAGAGTAATTTTTTGACAGGCTTTTTCAATATTTTGATACCCCTAAATATTTTTATAGGACTTTTGAGCTATGTTTGTTCATTTTTTTCGAACACCCCCCTCAAAAGGGCCGTGAAAATAAACTTTCTTTATTTAATCCTCTCACAAATGATGCTCTCTATAATTTCACATGGACATTTGAAAAAAGTCCCATTTGCAGAATATATCCTTCATCAGGGAAGTCTATCTTATACCATTGAAAATAATGAGCTCTACACATACCTCGCTATCCTCCTATTTGTAGGACAGATAATTCTAATATTATTATCTCTAAAGCTTGCTCACCAAAAGTTAGAAAAAGTTAAACTAGGACGTTCCATCCTGAATCTTAGCGCCCAAGTATTCATATTTATTTTGGCCATTTATCCTTTATACCTCTACCTAAATTTGGCCAATATGCTCGAGAACCTAACCCATGAGCTTATAACTTTTGAGAATTTTAAAGTTATGAGCAATAAGAAAGTTTATCAAAAAGAAAAACAAAGAATTGTTCTGATCCCGATGGTTCACATCGCTGATAAAGAGTTCTACGAGGATGTTTTAAAGGATTATAATAGTCAAGCGGGAGTCGTCCTTCAAGAAGGTGTTAAAGATTCAAAGGGATTAATCAAATATAATGCTGATTATAAGGCCATGGCCAAAGCAATAGGACTAACAAGCCAAAAAGATCATTTTAAACTACCCCCAGACTCTAAGCTTAAGATGGTCTTTTCTGATATGGACACTTCCGAATTTTCAAAAAACACGATTGAAAGACTAAATCTCATTTTTAAATTAACTCAAGAGTTCAGGGAAAATGAAACTGAAGCGATTAATGACTTTTTAAAACTCCAACTGATGCTGGCAAACCGGATTGAAACCGCAAGGTTTTTTCATGAGATATTGCACGAAAGAAACATATTCTTGACTAAGAAGCTTGAGCTTATGAATGAAGAAAACCTTATTATTATTCCATGGGGTGCCCTTCACCTACCCGACATGGAAAACTATTTGGTGGACAAAGGCTATCAACTAAAAGAGATCAAAACATCTCTCATAACAGAAATTTTATAAGCATTTATCCCCGACTATTTCAATTCGTCTCCTCACACAAGCTTGTCACGTGAAAAGATGAGTTAAAACTTGTTTTACCCCTTATCTTACCCCTACCTTTTGCTTAAAAACGATTTTAAGACCATGTCCTGTAATTACAGTTACTTACGCTCACCTTAATTCATATAATATAAATTATACGAAATATTATCTGGATTTTTCTCTATCCCTGACTACTGCAGACAAGTTTTTGGAATTTGCACACACCTCTCGTCACCACGGCAAAAAAACATAAGCTCACACATACGTAAATTATTCTTTGCTCCACCACATTTCATTTCACATAGCGTTTAAAAAAATCAGAAGCTTCACAAGAAGAACAATAGAAATTTATTTTGGTTGGTTAATACAGTAGGGTGATTCGAGTGATATCTTCAAGGCGACAGTGCATTGTTTTACAGTCTTTTTTTATAGTATTAACCCTTTGGCATTTGCTCTTATAGTCAAACTTATAATCAGTATCACCTCTAACTAGAATTCCTTCGACAAGACCAGTTTCCTCATTAAAAACTGGAGAACCTGAGTTTCTTTGAAAAGTATCAAGATTTGCTGAAAAGAAGTTTTGATGATCGTTTCTAAGAACTTGTCCTCCATTAGCAAACTTTTGTGCTAGGCCACTTGGGTGGCCAATAACGGCAAGCTTCGTTCCTTCTTTTATTTTACCGGAACTCCTCATTTCTAAAGGTTGTCTGTCTTGAACCTTTCTATCAAGTTGAACAAGAGCATAATCAATTTGGGATTTAGTGTTATATACAGATTTAATGATCTTACTGCACTTATAAATATTTTTAGATTTAATCGAGTTGTATTCTACATCAAATGGCCCTTCTAATTTATAATCAAAAACCCAAACAAAATTTTCGCAGTAAAACTCATCCTTTACACAATGACCGGCCGTTGCAAGGATATCTGGTGAGATTAAAAAGCCCGTACAATCTCCAACTATTTTTTGGTCAAAAAACCTTTCATCTTCACAAAGGTTTTTTTGTTTTCCTAATGTTCTTCCAACGACAATACGCTCACCATATGAGTTAGGACGCTTAAACTTATTGCTTTTTATTTGTACAGCCACTGCTTTTGCTTTTTGCTCCCAAAAGCCACCATCCAGGACAAAGGCCTCTAATCTATTGTCCTCGTTATAGACAACGTCACTAGCAATTACCTTAGATACAACCTGCTCTGAAGGTGATTGGTGACAACCCATTAAGGAAAATAAAACAACTATTAAAGATTTGTATTTCATATTAGGCCATTATTAAGGTGACAATAAACAGAATTAAAAGGCTAAGGCCAAGCACCATGTCTCTACCATTAACATAAGTATTTATTCTTTGGACGATTTCATTTTTTGAAGGAGTTCTGTTTAGTTCTTTTGAAAGAGAGCTACTCACAGTTCTACCAAGTTTTGCTCTATATTCTTTTTCTCTAAAAAAGATGATTTTTAAAAGAAAAATTAATCCAAAAAAAAAGTACTCTATATCCGGAAAGTCACTTTTGTAATTTAGAAAAATAACGACCAAAGGCAAGGTAGTAAATACCTGTATAAGTAAGAACACATGGTATTGAAGACGAATATGAAGAAGTAGATTTCCCATGGGAAACACTCTTAGCATTCATTAACTGTTATATCCATAATCCTAATAATATTTATATTGACTCATAAATTTAGCTCCTATTAGACTAGGCGTCAGGAGATAAAAAATATGGCCAAAGTACTAATTAATGGAACAAATAGAGGTATTGGACTAGAACTTGTTAAGAAGTTTCTTTCTGAAGGACACGACGTTTACGCTGCATGCAGGACAGCGTCAGAGGAATTAAAGGCAACAAAGGCCAAGATTTTTGAAAAAATTGATGTCACTGATGAATATAGGATTGAGACTCTCCTTAGTGAAATCCCTAATATCGATATTCTCATTAATAATGCTGGGATCCTAAAAAGTGAAACCCTCGAAAATTTAAATTTTAATAACATTACAGAGCAATTTGAGGTCAACACGCTTGGCCCTTTAAAGTTTATATCGACACTTTTACCTAAACTCACAAATGGCTCAAAAATAGGAATTGTTAGCTCAAAAATGGGATCTGTATCAGATAATACCTCAGGAGCTTACTACGGTTATAGGATTAGTAAATGTGCTGTCAACATGATGGCCAAATCCTTAAGTGAAGACCTAAAGTCACAAGGTATAGCTGTTTTAATTCTTCATCCAGGCTTTGTAAGAACAGATATGACAGGTGGACAAGGCTTTATAGATCCACCAGAGTCAGCTGAAGGCCTCTATAAAATCATGATAGAGAAATCAATAAAAGAAACTGGTACCTTTTGGCATACAAATGGTGAAAATATCGACTGGTAAATCAGAAGGCCGTGACATAAAATTGATTTATGGAAGATCAAGCTCATTTATGGCCAAAAAGAAAACAGCATAAAATCTGGCTAGATCAATACTTTCACAATTGCTTAATTTTAAATAAATCAGCGCATACATTAAAAAACTATAAAGCTGATCTTCACAAGTTTTTTACTTGGTATGAAAACAACTATTTAGGCCTCATCCACCAAGCAAATGGGGACACTATTTCCCATTACCAAAACTTTTTATCTAAAGGTGGTACAGTTTTGGCCAAGGTTCCATTAAAGCAAAAAATGGGCCTAGGCATAAAGAGACTTATTAATATGGCCATATTCAAAAAAGTCGAAAAATCCTTACCTCAAATTGTTTTAGATCAAGGCCCTTTATCGGTTACCTCAAGAAGAAGACATCTTTCATCAGTTAAAAACTTTTTTGAATTTCTGAAACAAAACTATGAAGATAAGAACAAGATTTTTCAGCATAACCCCGTCAAAAACAAAATTCATGGAATTAGATTAAAAGAAATTGATGTAGAACATACAGAAATTCTCAGATCAAGAGATTGGCAAAAACTTCAAGAGGTAATTACCAGCTCGCATGACAGGGCCATGGTCCACCTTCTTTATTTTGGTGGATTTAGACTACAAGAACTATCTCAACTCAAATGGGAAGATTTCAATTTTGATCGCTACAAAGTCTACTTAGAGAGAAAAGGTGGCTATAGACAAACTCTAGAGTTAGATAATGGCCGTAAAGTATTTAACCAACTTGAATATATTAGAAGACAAAAAGGCTATCTTTTTTCACATGACGGAAATCATCCTTATACGACAAAAACCTTATATAATAGAATCATGAAGCTTTTTAAAAAAGCACAAGTAAATCCAAAACTCACCCCGCATAGTTTTAGAAAAGCATGTGCTACTAATATTTATTTAAAAACAAAAGATTTAATCTACACCAGAGATTACCTTGGGCATCATGATGCCAAAGTCACGCAAACATATATTGATCCCGAAACTGTTCACGGGGTTACGCCAAAACTTATGGAATTAAAGGAGAATATTCTATGAAAAAGTTTTTAATGTTATTTTTGTTTATTGTTTTTATCCCCAATTCTCATGCCGACATTTTTCTTGAGCCACATCTTTCCTTAGGTATTATTGGAGACGCTACCGAAAGTGGAGGTGGTAATAAAGAATACGATACGTCTGACGTTAACCTAGGTCTAAAAGCAGGTTACTCTGTAATGATGTTTAATTTTGGTATCGACTATACAATCGGCCAACAAACATGGGAAATAGAGGCCCCATCAAATGCCGCAGGACTTGGTCTCAAAGAAGAATTTGATTCCAGAACATGGGGTCTTTTTGGAGGTGTAGAATTTCCTATTCTTTTAAGAGCATGGGTCACCTACTATTTTGATGCAAAATTAGAAGATACCAACGAAAACCCTACTTTTGATAAAGACGATGAGCTCTCCGGAAGCGGATTTGGACTTGGCCTTGGCTATACTCTCCTACCTCTTTTAAGTATCAATATAGAGTACCGCTCATTCACATACGATACTTTTAAAGATAACAGCTCAGGTGAAAAATTAAACCTTCCAACTGGATCCACTGGTGAATTTGAGCATAGTCAAATCTATGTAGGAATAAGTTTACCTATTACAATTTAAAATTTTTCAGAAAGATGGTGGTGGAGAGTCCTTCATCACCATTTTAGTTTTGGATATTTAAAATCGCCTCTATTTTTTCTAGCCTGGCCTTAAGCTCTAAATTCTCTTTTTGTAAACGCTCATTTTCTTCTTCAAGCGATGCCACTCTTCGCTCTATCTCTTCCCAAGCACCTTGCATAACCTCAAGCTTGCGAATATTTTCCTCTATTTCCTTTTGCTGCTCTTGAGTTGCATTTATATGCGCCCAATGAATGGGATCCACATTAAGTTGAAGATAACCATTTTTATCTTCTGACACCGCTTCAGGAATAACCTTCTGTACACTTTGGGCAATAAAACCAACAATCTCTGGATCACTAGGCAGACCAATAGGATTATTCTTTTTATAATTAAACACAATAGGTTCTAAGTCCATTATCTGCTCAAGGCCGTTTTTATATGCACCTTTGATATCCTTTAATCTTTCATCTGAAGCATTTGTCCAGGCCGTACCCGTTGAAAGTCCAGCAGGGCCAACAACATGAAGAGAATAACTAGGTGTAAAGCTATTAAAGGCCGCTCCACCTGGAATTCCAACATTACCATTTTCTAAAATGATAAGACCCTCATTAACACCCGAATCAATATCATCAATATCCCCTGTATCAATCCCAATAGAAAACCTTGCCGTATTATTAGCAATATTTCCTATCTTCCAACCTTTTTCACCTGTCACACCGTCCTCACCCTCATTGCCTGTATCACTAATTCCCATAGTTATGAAAACGGGATCATCATCAGGAGATAATGAATTATTTCTCAACATAAGAGAGACCGGACTATCGGCCGCGCGACTACTTTCAATAGTCAGACCAGGAAAAACATCTAAACTATCCGACGTATTTGTATCGTAGATATGAAGCATTGATGTTGGCGTAGTCGCTCCAATACCAATTTCACCACTATTTAAAATTCTCATGCGTTCTGCTAGAGAAGTATCATCAACAGAAGTGCTAAAAGATAAATGAGCGCCATCAACTGATGAGTTTGCAGATGTCTGAAGACTTGATATTCTCGCCCCGTCATTTCCAAGGACATCAAAATCAATTTTTGCATTAACTTCATTAACGGTACCTCTAACACCATCTAGTGTTAGTTTAACGGAACCATCAGCATAATTTCCTGTTCCTTCAACCTTTATACCTTCTAAGGCAGCAGTCGATAGAATATGAAGTCTTTCTGTAGGGGCCGTTTTATTGATCCCTATATTACCTGTTACATAAGCATTTCCTGAAACATGAAATTTTTCCTCAGGGTCATCTGTGCCAATTCCCACATTGCCTGAATCATGCTCAATAGACACTAATTTTGTTAAGGACCCAAGATTATCAAATTGAATATGAAGATCATTAATATAATTCGCATTACTAAAAGCATTACTATGGGCCACTATCGACCAACCCCTCGTGGCCACATCTTCGACTTGCTTACTACCATCACCTTGAGTCATTAGAGTCAGTGAAGAAGTCTGATTAACCTGGTCGCCGGAAGTATCTATAATAATCTCTGAATCATCATCTGCAGTTTGGTAAATATGGATATTTTCAACTGGAGCACTCGAGCCTAGGCCTAAATAACCAGTAGACGCCAGTCTCATTCTTTCACTAAGAAGATCAGGAGTTGCTACAGTATCACCACCAGCAAAAACGAGATCACCAGTAAATGTTGTACTATTATCACCCGTGAACTCTTTAAATATTGACCACACATGTGTGTTATCTATATTTTTTAGAGAAAGCCCAATGTCATCGAAATTATCCGTTGGTCTTAGAGCTATAGTTGCTCTTCCATCTGTATTGGTTACGTAGTCAATAGGCTTAATTTCTATTGTTGAGCTTGGGTCAGATACGCCAATACCAACTAACCCATTTTCATCTATGATCATCCGCTCTGAACCAGCTGTATTAAAGCGAATTTTATCCTCATCGGGGTTGGCCTCAACGTTAACATAGGTATCTTGGTCAATATCTCGAGTTTGGGTTATATTAGGACTTCCGGTAAAACTCAAATTTCCTGCACCATCGGTTATAAGGATATTTCCAGAACTTCCATCCACAGAAGGGAGAGTATATATTGTATCAGAGGCCATACCTGTTGGAGCTCTTAAACCTACATAGTTTGTAGCATTATCAGTTCTTAAATGCATTTCACCAACTGAAGTGTCATCACCTATTATTGTATTTCCTCTTATATCGAATTTGGCCTCAGGTATAGAGTCTCCAACCGTGATATTACCTGTAGGCATTAACTTGAGCGCAGTCGTATAAGTTTGTCCGCCATACGACTCAGGACCTGAGGCACCAACTTTTAGCAATAATCCATCTTCCGCACCACCGGCCGTAAACACTGTCTGACTAGCATCAACGGTAACATACCAGTGATCACTAACATCTAATGCTTGTCCACCTATTGTTGCTGAAGGTCCTAGATCTAATTTAAGCTCTGGACTAGAAACCCCTAGACCAACTCTATTATTTATAGAATCTACAAATAATGTATCATTATCAAAAGTAATGTCTCCACTTCCTTTAATTGTCATTGCTGTATTCAAAGTACCAGCATTATTAGTTTTGAAGTTTAAATCTCCTACTTCTGCACCATCGGTTGCATCAGAAAGAACGGCCTCGATCATAGCAATGGATTCAGGATTTCCGGCATCATCTTCAGTAGCAAAATTCATAGAAGCACCAATACCACTTGATCCATTGCTACCGCTGTTTTCATGAGAAACCGTCAAGACATTTGTTACTCCAGAACTTAAATCGCTCTTTCTTATATCAACTACACCGGATCCATTTGATGTCAGCACCAAATCTCTATCTGTAGATACTTCTGTATTTGTAGTTATGGTATTATCATTTATTTGAACTTCATCAAAATCTGCCATTCCTGTTGTTGTTTGAAAGTTTGTCGCAAGAACGGTACCGTTAACATGCAGTTTCTCTGTTGGTACATCAATACCAATTCCCACATTTCCTGTATCATAAGAAATATTTAAATGTTTTGTTGGTGTACCAGAATCATAAAAGTAAAAAGATAGATCGTTAATATCATCTGGAACTGAATAGGAGTTGGATCTCGCTATTATAGACCATCCCTTGACTGAGGCATCTGATACTTGCTTATTTCCATCGCCTCCATCTGTAATAAAAGATAAGCGAGATGACTGAGCTGGGTCAGTCCCTGGTGTATCAAGAAGTAGCTCTACCCCGGTACTGGCCGTTTTATAGAGGTGTATATCTTCTTTAGGAGTGGCCGTACCAACACCAACTCGACCATCTGATGTAAATCGTACTCTTTCAGCTAAATTTGCTGGATCTGCCTCTGGGGCCCCTCCTGCAAAAACAAGATCGCCTTCAAAAGTTGAAATATTATCTCCGGTAAAGTCTTTAAAGATAGACCATACATGTTCACCATTATTATTATTTAAAGATATTCCAATATCATCTTCATTATCTGTCGTCTCAACTGATAACGAAGATCTTCCATCGGTATTGGCCAAGTAATCATCAGCTTTTAAATGAAAGATTGAGTTAGGGTTACTCGTTCCCACCCCCATATTTCCATTAACATCTATCGTAACCTGGGCGTTGACCGGATTCCATGCAGATGTATCAGCAAAAATCTTCAACTTATTTGCATCACCTTCATCTATTCCCATATACCAATTTTGTTCTACAACTGGACCCGGATCGCTACTTCTTAGTTGTAGAAAAACATCTCCATCTGCGTTTTCATTTTCTATAACAACCCCAGTATTGCTTTCACTAGACTTTACATGAAGCATTTGCTCAGGAAGTGTATTATTAACCCCTATATAGGCCATAGGTCCTGGGATTAAAGAAATATGGCCTCCCGTGGCCGCTTCATTTTCAATAGTAATAAATTCGTCTGGAGCTGCTTTAAACCCAAAAAGACCTTTTCGTGTAGTAGCACCATCTGGATAAAGTTCAATAAAAGAATGATCAGTTCCCTCTAAGCGCATAATAGCACCATTTCCATTTACATGAAGAGGAACTTGAGGATCTGAGTTACCAAGTCCTAAAAAACCATTCGAATCTATTTTAAGAGCAGCACTATCTCCATCTCGATTAAAAATCGTAAATTCATTTTCTACATCTAAACCAATATCATATACAAAGACTGTATCTGCAGGATCAGTTCGATGAAACCTAAGCATTCTTCCTAACGTATCTGATCCAAAGGTTTTTCCATCCGTATCATCTTTAATGGTAATAGTGACATCATTTCCACCGCCGTCGCCGCCAGTGGCATCAGAGTCTGTATTATTGGCGGTAAAACCTCCTGCAAGACTATAGCCACCAACATTTAAAAGACTATTTCCACCTAGATCTAAATCGTTAGTCATAACGACTGAACCATCCCGCTTAAGAAACTTTGTCAGCTCTCCGGCCAAATTGTCTCCCACTATATCTAATCCAGTTAACTCACAAAAACTTTGATTTGATACCGTACATGTTCCACTAGCAACTTGACCGGCATCTAAACCAAAGCCTGCTGCTAAATCCTGTGTGGTGACTGTTCCATCAACAATCTTACTGGAGGTAATTGAGTTGTCTTGGAGTTTAGCGTTTGTTATCGAACCATCCGCAATTTTAGAGCTTGTTATCGCACTATCAGCAATATTACTGGTTGTAATTGAGCCCGCTGTACCAGACAGCACAGATCCCGGAATCCACTTGCTTCCAGCATTATCCCAGATGAGGGCCTGACCATCTGTTGGTGCAGTTGTAGAAGTGTCAACATCATCAAGTTCATTAATACCAAATGTAACAACTCCCTTTTTCCCAAAAACACTTGTCACCTCGTTGCTGTTAACAATTTTATCCCAACAACAACCTTCTCGATAAATCGCCCAGTCTCCAACATTCCAATTAGATATTCCATCAAGATTAAAAGTACCGGCAACATTGACAACATAATAGGTTCCATTAGCGGGACTCAAAGTAGATATATCAGCACCACCTGCTATAACTTGTCCCAGGTTAGCATCCCAAGTCCCACCAAAGATTAAGTTGCTTAGGGCTGCCGGTTCCCACTTATCAACACCTGCATTCCAACGCAGAACATCTCCATCATTAGCGCCCATATTATTGAGCTTGATAGCGGTTATACTTTTATCAGAGAAATCAAAAAAGATTTGAAAAGTGGCCGAAGCATTGGCCGTATTTAAGATTAAATTAAAAGTTTCACTTATAACAAAAGAGATTTGCTTAGAGGCATTGGCAATGATTTGTCTTGATTCTTGAGCTTCAATAATCATTCGATCATCTAGACCTGGCCCATTAACTTGAAGTGTTTTTACGCGGTCAAGGTTTTGTCCTTGAATATAGAGTTGATTATTATAGATTTGAACACGGTCAATTTTTATACTATTGTCCGTCGGTTTAAAGAAAGACTTTTCTATTCCTAAATTTGCATCATCACCTAACTTAATCGATCCACGATTACTTGGGTTAGGCAGACAACTAACCAATAGAAATAATATAAGCAGATTTAAATTAAACTTCATCAACTACAACCAGTTAACCCTACTAAGTTATTAATATTTTACTTTTAAGTTTCGGGATTTAGAGGGGTCTTCTTTAGGAAAATTAAGGACATAGGAAATTCCCATGACTTATATGGCAATTTATTTTTGTCCCAGAAAACGTATAAAACTACTCTAAAAAGAATTCGCCACAGGCATAAGGCACTACTCAATAAATTTTATTGATTTGACCGACTATTTACTTCCGGAAAGAGTGGCCAAGTTATCAAAAATAAAGCAATTCATTAGAATAGTACTATGTTAACAAAATGGGCCATCATATTCAGTTCACTTATTTTCTACTCATGCAGCATCCCCTCCGCTAAAACAAAAAAGGTAGAAAAAGAAACAAATCAAGTACCCGTTGAAAAACAAGAACCCGACTTAGAAGACGAAATCGATAAAATGCTTGAGTCCCCAGGTGAAAAAAAAATAGAGAAGCTTGAGAGACTGAAAAGCCGGAAAAAAGATTACACCCTAGATTTTTCTATATCATATGAAGGCAACTCTTTTGACGAAGATATAGACGGTGAAACTAAAATTGAAGGCAGAATGATAGGTGTTGGCGGTGAGCTTGAATATGGAAAAGAGCTCGATTTGGACTTTGATTTACTCGCTTATGCAAAGCTAGGACTTTATGGAGATGCAGAATTTTCCCAAACAAGTAGATCATATACATCACCAAATACAATTTCACTCGGGGCCTTTCTTATCCACCGGACTTGGGATAGAGACATCAAACCAATTATTGGTGTTGAAAGAGAGGAAATATCCTATGTAAGTGCTGACAAAGAAGTAGACCTTTCTACTGTCAATATTTTTGAACAGATCTCCGGCACAAAGGGACTATTTTATAATGCTCTTTTAGGCGCCCAATACCACCATTTTTTATTTGATAGTAAAACGATTTGGACTTTTATGGCCGGGTTTTCTTTACTTGGAGAGGCCAATAGTAATAAAGGTGAACTAGAGCAAAGTTTAAATTCTTTTAAACTCATTGGTAAAGTTAAATGGAATTTCTCAGAAAGCTATTTTCTTGGTGGAAGATATCAGTATAGCTCCATCGAAGGTATTCGTAGTACCACATTCTATAATTATGCGCTTATTTTTGGGTTTAGGCTTTAATTACCAATGCTACATCCATTAGTAAATGCAGGTGAGCAAAGAATGGGAAATCCAACATCGCTATTAGATGAAGCACCTATCGGGTATTGATATTCTTCTGGTTCAACTCCAATTGAGTAATTTACAACCTCAGAATTATTATTCAAAAGGTTTATAAGCACAGAGTCCATTTTATGTTTACCTTTATCATACCCTTCTTTACCATGCTGTATTGTAGGAAGATATTTAGACATCTTAAATGATTTATTATTTATATCTGTAACAGGTATCTCATTATTTATTTTTCTTGATATTCTATCATCACCATCAGCATCGACACAGTTTACATCCGCACCATCGACACAACCCACACGAATCACTTTAACCTCATTAAATGCATCCATCACACCAATAATAAGTGATTTATCTGTATCGCCTGCTGCTACATCAATAGCTTTTAAGTCTTTAAGGTCGAGATCATCTTCACCATTTTCATCATATAGGGATACAATTCCTCCGGAACTTATTAAAGATAAGTCATCCTCTAAATAGGCCGCTTCATCTAGTTTTCTTCTTGCTATCATAAGCTCATTTTCATTCTGACTACTTGGATTACTTCCAGCGATGTATAAAAACTGATTATTCGAGATAATTCCCGAATACCCCATTGAGAGTTCGAACTGATCCATAGAGTCTAAAACAAAAGGCCCTTTCTCATTAGCACCTTGAACCGCACGGGGATCATTATCATTAATTCCATCACCATCCCAATTACTGGACCCAATTGTAACCTCATGTCCACGAATATCTATTTTTCCATCCTCTCTTTGAGTGGCCACAATAAGTCGTTTCGTTGTGTTAAAAGTATCTAAAACATTTCTTACGCGAGTTCCTCTTATTCCAGAATTTAAGCGAACATAGTTACCATCAACATTATATGCTGCCTGAGCAGTCTCAAGAGCAGAATCACCTTCTTTTCCAAAAGCAAGAGCAACTTTGTTTTCATTAACGGTTTCTAAAAATGGCAAATACCATGCTTCATCTGAAGCAACAATTTGACCTACTTGAGAAGCAACAATATCTAATTTTAAACATCTCTTACTTGATTCAATATTAGCTGGGTCACTATCTTTTGTAAGAACAATAAATCTCATAAGAGGAGCACCAGTTGGTATTGTATCAACTTCAACAATCCGATAAGCAACAAATATATGGGAATCATTTCCTGTTATAGATATATCAAAAGGCGTTTCTTCCGCAGAGGGAGCCCCTGGTGCAGAACATACATTATCTGTAGGATCTGATGCAATACTAGTTGATTTGAAACTCTCTGTAAAAATCCCTTTATTATCTACATTAAATTTTTGAACAATAAGATTTGTTCCCACACTATGAACCGTCCAAACATCCATATCCTGGGTATCAAGATTAGCTATGGTTGAATCATCAATCCAAACATCATGACTTAAATCTGCAGAGGTTATATTTGGCAGCTTTCTTTCAGCTTTATTAATAAATCTAACAAGGCCAAATCCCGCAGAGCCTGACCAAACTCGATTAACAACACAGTCATCAACATTATTACCAATTCCATCATCGCCAACGCAGACTCTAAAGCAAACTTTATTATTGGCCGGGTCAAAAAGATTTGATCCATCAAATGGACTTGTCGAATTAGGGCCATAAAGTGAACTCGGTGGTGTCCACAACAACTTTGAGGGTTGGGCACTCGTTACTGTATTAGAAAACTGTCCGACCGCCCCCTCAACATCTGTCCATGAGCTACCAGCAATAGAAGTGCAATCATTAGTTCCTGTTTGTGAATAAGTCTGCCACTTATAAGTAATATTAGTTCCATCACCACCAGCAGGTGATGCATCAGTTATATCACCTGGATAGAGAGAAAAAATGCGACCTTCAAATACGTTAAATATTCCATTTGTAAGAGGGTCTGGATCACCTGCTAAAACGGGTGCAGGGTTTGAATTTGTAATCGCAAGAACAAAATCTTGAGTTAAAGATTGAGGGTTTATTCCTACTCCGGGGACATCACTAATAACGACTCTAATCGTTACATTTTCTGTAGCATTATTAGCAGGTCCACCTTGAATAACACTCGTAGGAATTTGCCAAGATTGGTTATATAGAATTTTTTCAGTAGGATGGGCGACGTTATTTTGAGTGATTGAAGGTATTGGAGTCCATGAACTATCTTCTATACCATTAACATATCCCTTATAAGACACCTCTACTTTGAATGTATCTCTTTCTAAGTCTTTAATGTAGAGGTTAAATGTAATTGTGTCACCTTCATCAGCTAAAGCAATCGCGGTAGTATTATCTCCGGAATCAAAAATGAAGCTATCTGTATTAGCATTAAGCCCTGCTTGAGTGTTTCCTGGAGAAGGAGTTGCAGGTACAGGGTCTATTGTTGGGGCCGTATTAGACTCACCAACATTAATACTCCACGTAACCTCGTTCGATATCCTTGAGGGGCCATCAGTGCCATTTGTCTGATTATCTGAGACGGTCGCCTTTATTACATACTCTCCAGCGGCCACAGGAGATGTATTTCCATCATTATCCTCGTCATTATATGAAGGAAAACGCAATTTACAGATATTTTTACCTGAAACGGCCTCAGCAGAAGTATAAGTGCAGTCTGGATTAGGTACATCGGCCAAAAACCAATGAGGGTTACTACCGTCAATAGGACTAAAATTGGCCACGTTTGTACAATCCTTATCTGGAGTACAGATACTAAAATTAATTGCATAATCTGTTAAATTAAGTCCAGGAGAAACAGAGCTATCCTTATCTTTAATTGCAAGAGCAAAAAGATTATCAGTTCCTCCGCCTTGGAAAATTCCGGCCTGTAAATTATCAACATTGTTTCCAGATTCATCTCTCTCTAAGATTGGTGCAGTATTTGCTGGGGTTATAGTGATATTATCCCAGTGTACTTCCCCGACGAGTTGTCCACTTAATCCATCTATAACCTTGGCATAAATTTCTTTATTAGATGCCAATGCTAAACTATCTGCTGGTATTAAATTTTTTGAATAACTAGGATTACCATTTCCAGAAAGAGCACCATAACCACTTAAACATACCGGATCTGGGTTAGGTCCACCTTTAAAAGTTAAACGGTTGATTGTACCATCAGCGGTTATCGTCCTTCCATTTTCATCAAAAAACACAATATACACACCTTCTGAAGCAGAAAGTCCTGTACCATCTTCAATATAAACACAAAAATCATGAATGGGTGTACCCCTAGTAGTATCTGGGTTAGCATTCTGAGCGGGCGCTATGTAAAATCCAAAACGGTTATTTTCGTTAGAGTTCTCATCTAAAACATTCCCTGAAACGGAATGATAAAGAGTATTATCGCTAAAGATCCTGTCATTTGTAGGATCTTGAGTAAAATTACTAATCAGAACAGATGGATCCGTAATCGCCGGAGGAGTGGTCCCTGTTATGGCCTTAGCACCAGTAACTTTAGTCGGTGGAGGATAACTAATTTCTATATCCCAGGTTTTTTGTAAAAAGATAGGGCCTGTTGGAGTTCTTCGTGCCTCAAGATAAAGGGTATGTTTTCCTTTAGGAAACTTTGTAAGATCTGCAGGATCTACGAGAAAACTAATGGAAGGTCTTGAAGGGTAAGGTGAACTTGTTTGCTCTACTCCATCTAAAAACCATTTAATATAATAATCTACATTATCAGGGTTACTAACATTACCAAAGATAGTGGGACGATCATCACTTGTGACCGTTGTCATTTTTAATGGTAGAGGGTCACAATTACCAAAGCTTGAAGGTGAACATACAAAGGAGAACGTAGGATCATTAAAATCATTTACAATAAAGCTCCAAGCTACGGACTCTACTAAGCTGTTATCCTTAGGATCAATGATAGAGCTTACTATAGTGTTAACCCCTAAAGGCCAAATATTGGAATTTGATACATCTACAAATAATGCACTTACTTGATTACTTTCAGTAAAAATATTAACCCCGTTACGATACCACTTATGGATATAGTTTTCTCCGAGTGGATTATCTACAGCTATAAGAAGGTTAAATGGGCCTACACTTCTTTTAAACGGGCTAAGAGCATTTGTTGGCGTTTTAAATTGTTCTGGACTTGGCTTAACATTAAATGCTGCTATTCTGTGTGATACTTGCAACTTAGAAATTTTATTTACCTTATCTAGGAGCCCTTCTTCTGTAAGACCAGCTTTTTCGGCAGCTCCAGGTTTTTCAAGATCACCTGCAACACAGCCAACAAATAAAAAAGTGGTCAACATCAAAGAAAATGTATTCCTAAAAAAAGACTTCAAAATAGCATCCATATTCATATTCACTTAAGTACCTATCGTTCTGAAATCTCTAAACTTTTAGTGTCTTTCATAGGTTTCTTACTGGATCATTTTACTTTGCATAAGCGGACTCATTAGATCAGTCTTTTGCTTTTCCTATAATTTTCATTAGTTAATAGATTTGAAGTTTTTTACTTGGTTATGATGGTGTGTAAAATGTGACTCTATTTCTGGTCAAAGACTCAAATGTAAAAATGAGTTAATATTGAGATTACGGGGACTTATTTAAAATGAAATACACTATCTTTTTAACCTTTTTTATTAGTTCTACCCTTTTTGCATTCCCAAGAGGGATTCCTAAAAAACCTTTTGAAGTCAAAGTTTTTACTCCGAAAAATGGTCAAGGATATTCTCAGGCCTTAACTGAGTATCGTATGGCCTTTGAAACGAGTCATTGTAGAGGTGCTTTTGTGCCTGTACCTAAAGAGGGCTGGAACTGTAAAGAAACTCCAAGAAACCCAAACCGTTTGGGTTGCACTAGAATATATCATTGTGCAAGAGCTTCTAAAAAAAGAAGTCGCTCTTTTTTAATATCTACCGCCAAAAATAAAATGAAACGTTTTAAGGTAAAAGTACCTGAAGAAGATATAAAAATTATTATTCCTCAAAAAGAATCTCCCTCTTTTGAAACGGGAGAGATGGCCATGAAAAGAAAGCAATTAGAATCATGGAAAGTTCAGCTGGCCCAAAAAGAAAAAGAAGAAAAACAGAGGCTAGCAAGACTAAGCAGACTCAAAGACATATTACCTAATGAACCGGAAATGCGTGAAGATAATGAAATTTTAGAGTTCCTTAAAAGCGAGGGACTATCCCCTGATGACATCAGAGATGAAGAGGATATAAAGGCCTTTTTAAAAAGAGAAAAAATTAGTGATGATGTAGTTTATAGGGACTATGACCCATTCACAGAAGAAGATATTAAGTGGGTTCTACAAACGACAATTGAACCAGATGGAATGACCAAGGTCTATAAGCTACGTAGACTAACTTCCTCAGATGACCGCTTTATAAGAGAGATTCAGTGGTTTAGAGGATCTGCCTCCATGGTCGAAGTCTCAAGTGAAGGAGATTCACTAAGAACTACAAATGTAAGCTGGACCCCCTATTATCTTATTAATGAAAAGTGGTCACTTCGTGGAAACGTAGGAATTCACTTCATTAAAGAGGCCGAAGGAAGTACAGAAAACTCATTTTCTCTTCTTGAAATTGGTGCCTATGCCCAGTTTAACCCTGAAAGATTGTACTATGAATTTGGTGCTGGATTCCAAGTCTGGAACAATCAATCTGGAGACCGTCATCTTTATACGACCTTTGGTTTAGGCTATGTATTTGAAATTCCACTATTTAGATACATCGATAGAGTGTTTGCAAATTATACTCTAGTTTCAAACCCTGAAAGTAATAGAGAGTTCAAACTTGGAGTAGGATTCGCATTCTAATCATGATAACTTTCCCTTGTGAAAATTAAAGTCATAAACACAGTCGATTGGGAAGGCCGCTGTCTAGAAGAAGAAAACCTTGTGGCCATGGAAAAGTTCAATGAGCTTTATCCTCATATACCTACTCTTCACTTTATGAATGCGGCCTATTTTACCAAAGGCCTTGATAATAGTTTTGTAGAAGAAAGAATTAAGCGTGTTATTAAGAAAAATGACCTTCTCGGTCTCCATATCCACTGCTGGAAAAGCCTTGTGGAAAAAAGCGGTCTTGATTTTCGATTATCTCCAAGCTTTGTATTTGAAGAAGGTATACCTAAAGAAGAACTTCAAAAAAGCGATTGTGGCCATGACCTAAGTCTAAGTGCTTATAATAAGTCTGAGATCAAAAAGCTTATTAATACAAGTGAGAGTATCCTAAAAAAGTATAACCTTCTCAATTGTTCTTTCTTTCGTGCTGGGGGATGGATGGCAAACGAGGAGGTCCTAAAAGCTCTTAAAGAGTGTCATTACACACATGACTTTTCAGCAGTACCCCCAAAGCTTTTAGAGGGAAAAAGAAAAAATGAAACACTCTATAAAATGCTTGAACCTCTATGGGAAAAGATTGACTCTTCCACAACGCCTTATCAGATAATACCTGGCCTATGGGAGCTACCAAATACAGCATGTCTGGCCGACTACATGACTGGTCCAGACTTCCTCAATGTCTTTAAAGATATCTCTTCTTCTAAAAATGAGGATTGTCTTTTTATTATGGGCTTCCACCAAGAAACGGCCCATAGATTTATTGATAGGGTTATTGATGCCATAAACTTGATCGAATCTGAAAACGCAGAAATATCTTACGATCTTAGCTTCTTACAGCCAACCCAAGCTTCCAAAAGTGATAAGGGAGATAATCACAATACCCCATTGAATCCCTAGAACTTTAATTTGCTTTTTTCGGTCATTAAGGTCGTAGACGTAGAAGCACATCAAATAAAAAGGCAAATACCCAAATAAAAAGATGAGATAAGGAAACTTGGTATTCCACCAAGTGTATTCCCAAGTTAATGCATTAACGCTATTAAGCCAACATTCAACGGCCACGGATAAAATACTGTTAACTACAGCATAAAAAATTCTATTATTCACTCCTAGGACTTTGGCACTTTTATCTTTGGGTAATAACTTAACGGCCCCTATTCCCATTATGGCGAACATAAAAGTTATTTCTATATTAAGGCCCATTAAAAAAAGCCATGCCGTTTTTGTTGGAGCACCCCAAATAGGAGCAAACTGAGTAAAATGAAATACTAAACCATTAATCGTTTCATTGATTAAATCTTGCCCCCATAAGGCAAGCCCTGCAAAAACTGTTGATAATTCACCTTTTGCAATTTCATTAGAGTAAATAAATATAACAATCAGTAAAAAAGGGATAATGTACCATTGAAAGGTTATATCAGGCCTTCTGAGTATTTCGAGGGCCTGTTGTGAGTAAGCTGAAGGCATAAATAATCTCCTGATAAAAACTTTTTATACCATTTTTAGGCCCTATCTCCGAGCAATTTTCTATTAAAATATTTTATGAGGTAAGACGAATATAGCATTGAGTCCAAGGACAAACTTAAAACATGTGAGGTGTATCTATGAAAAAATGGATTTTGAATTTTCAAAGAACGAGCGCAAGCTTACTGCTTGGGGCTACTCTTTTATTTGTATCGTGCGGTAAAAACCCTGAGCAAGATATTGTTAAAGATGTAGATGTTTATACTGAATTAAGAGATGGAGATGTGTGGGTTAACCTTAAAGCAAACTTCAAATTAGGTGAAGCAAGTTTAACTGAGATATCTTTTCCTATCGTAAACCCAGATGATAATACTATTCGCTATGGTGAAATAAGTTTCACACCGTTGGCCGAAGCTGGTTACAATGAAATTGCTTTATCATTTAATCTATCTGCTTCTGAGGAAGTTCAGGGTGGAGTAGCTTCTTTACCTAACGGTAGCGAGCTCCCTATAGCTGGTATGAATAACGGAGATGTCTTACAGCTTGCTATAGACTCGATTAATTCAAGAATATATCTTGGAGCAAGTGAATCCATGACAGTACTTGGCTTTGCAGTTTCAATTGCAGAGTTTGAAAAACTAGGAGATCTGATTAATGGGGCCAATGTCTTTGTTGGTTTTAATATAAAAGAAGTTCTAGGCTCTGTTGGAATCTATACAGGTGATCAACCGCTAAAAAATGGACTCGCCTTTTTTGTAGATATCCACAATGTTATTCCTAGAGAAGTTCTAGAGATGGCAAGAAGTGGAAGATATATTGATGAGTTGGAATTTCAAGCAACTCTTAATAAAGTTGAAATGAAGGCCACAAGAGCTCAAAGCAGAAGAGCTTTTAAAAACATTGGTAACACTCCGCGTAACTTCATGAGCATCTACAAAGAAGTACAGGAACTTGGGGATAAGACACTCCACTTCATTCCTACACAAGACTAAAATGCGGGGCAGCATTGCTGCCCCCCTTCATTTATCGGGACGAAACGTCCCTTTTAACTTGTCGAGACAATCTTTATGTACAATAATCTCCCTTAATGGAAGAAAATAGTTATTGTGCACAAATTCTTAAAGATGAACTGTATCAACGTAAATTAAGAAATAGTTCTTACTCTTTGCGTGCATTTGCAAGAGACCTTGGAATTGGAAGTACCTCATTATCTGATGTAATGAGTAATAAAAGAAAACTATCTCGAAAAAACATTCAAAAAGTATCTGAAAAACTCTCCTTATCACCTAAAGAAGTGGCCAATATTGAAGATGAACTTAGAGGCAATAGCAATAAGACTAAAACAGAGGTCGAATTTCTAGAAATAAAAGAAGATCAATTTAGACTTATAGCAGACTGGTACTACTTGGCCCTATTAAACTTTGCTAGACTTCCTGATAACTATTCAGACCCAAAATATCTCTCCTTACGCTTGGGTTTACCTGAGCAAACAATTAGTGAAGCCATTGAAAGACTTCAAAGACTGAATCTCATCAAAATAGAAAATGGTAAGCTAATACGAACAAGTGCCCCCATTAATACAACAAAAGAAATCGCATCAGTGGCCATTCGTAAACACCATAGAGATCAACTTCATTTGGCCGAAAATTCACTTGATAACGATCCTCTAGAGAAAAGAAATTTTAACTCTATAACCATGGCCATTAATCCCGCAAAAATTGAAAAGGCCAAAGAAATATTTAGAAAGACTGTGTCCAAAATTGAAAAAACCCTCGAAGATGAAAACCCAGAAGAGGTATACGTCCTGAACTTTCATCTCTTTCCTCTTACTAAAGGGCAACTGCAATGAAACTTTTATTAACTATGCTTATGACTCTTATTTCTCTTACTTCACATGCTGGCGATAGAGTGTGGAATGGAGGAGGCTTATCTGAGAAAAACATTCTTTGGGCATTAGTATCTCTTAACAAATATATAGAAGACTGTTTAAACGGTCCATACTGTAATTTAACAAAAAAAGAACGAAAACTTCTTAAGGAGATTCAAGATATACACCTTAGAGAACCTCAAGGGCCAAACTTTATTCAGTTTAAGTCCCATTTCAAAAATGAAGCAAACTTTGATTTTGGTGAAGGAATTAGATTGGCCAAAACTAAGCTTTATCCTGGTTCTCCTATTCTAATAAATACAGATCTACTTTACAGAAGGGCAAATAACAAAGTCATAGCATTTACTGTAGCTGATGCCGTCTCTTTACTTATTCATGAAATTGGACATCATACAGGAGAAAAGAACCATACTGTTTTAGACTTATTGGGGGCCAAAGTTAGCATGGTCGTCCAAAAGTTTTCAGAAAAGGCCCCTTTCTTTCCTACCAATGATAAGATTCAGATCGTCAGCTTTAATAGTGATAATCATGCACAATTCCCTGAGATTCTTATCTATGTAGAGGATGAAATCATTGATCTTACAAAGAAAGTTCAAAAGAAACTAGATTGCCATGATGACTATAGGTCGATACCTAAGGGCGCAACGTTTCACAATATATACTGGAAACCCTTTTACAAAAGAAGTGATTACATCAAATTTAAATTTGAAGGTAACCTCTGGGTTTATTGCCAAAGCCGAAATGGTCTTGTTCAGGAAAAACCTGAAGGAAATTATCTCGAAGTTACTTTCAAAGGAAAAATTCTTGATAATTCAGACTTTGGGGATAAAGAATACAGTCAGTTTAAAGTCAAATTTATCCCAGGAAGCCTCGATATTGAGGTTAAAAAAATGTGGATGTTAGTCGGAGAAGGTAACCCTCTTGATGCCATCCCAGGAAATTAATTCCTCCAATTAAATTTTATTTAAAGAGATTGTCTATACCTGACGCTAATAGGTTGTGAGAATTCTTAATTATTTCATCATATATATCCTCATTTATGGTTGTTCCATAAACCCTAAAATACCTCTAAACCGTTACACAACTTCAGAGTCTCTAGGTGAAGGAGTAAGCACCAACTTCTATGTAGGTGGCACTAGTGATGTAAAACTAGAAAATGATCTCGCAAGAACACCTATAAACCTAAACCCAGGTGAGCTAGGTACAAGTTTTGGTCTAGGGGGTGCAATAGACTTATCAGTTTTTGATTCCCTTGATATCGGATTTGATTACACTCTTTCTGGGCCTTTAAGGCTAAAGGCCGGTTGGCAATTACTGGGTGATGGCCGAAATGAAGCTAAGATGTGGAGCTACTCTCTGGCCTTATTAGGCTCGGTTGGCGCTAGTATTCAAAGTAGAACATTAAGGGCCTCTAATGGAAGCACAAGAGTCTTTTGGATCGGGTCAGTCTACCATGATTATGAGGTCATTGCTGGTTTAAGGGTTATGGATTCCTTGCAACTATCAATTGGCACATGGAATGCAAAATATGGTGTCGATGTTGATATGGGAAGCGTTCAAATTGATACTAAAGGAGAAGTTAGAGGGTACCATCTTCTGACAAGCTATTTTTTTCCTAATATGGCCATTAAATTTGATATCGCTAAGTACTGGAACTATTACCAAGATCAAAATAAAGATGCGCTAGACTCGGATAAGGGAATGGAGTTTGGTTTGGCCATAGATTTCAATTTTTAATTATAAAACGTACATCCATTAAATTCATTTTAGATTGAAACCTATAGCAACAACCCAACTTTTCAAAGAAAGTGGAGCTATTATAATCTTTTAAATATTTATCAATATCTAAATTCAATTCTTGTGTTTTCTTAAATAATTCATAGTTAAAATAGGCCCCAGAATTAGTAGAATTCCCATCTTCACCATCTGTAGCAATACTGCCAATTGATACTTTATTGAGTTGATAAGATTCGAGGTTTAAATAGTTTTCGAAAAATACTTTCTTGGCCATGAGTAAGACAAAATGAGAATTTCGGCCACCTATACCTACATTTTTTGGTAAGGGAACATTTATCTCATTAAAAGAACAAACAACATCTGTTTCTTTGTCTAAAAGGGCCTTTAAGTGATGTTCAATATTCTCATTTAAGGATTTTTTAATTTGAATAATATTAACCAAGCGATGAGAAAAGAAATTTAATACATTTTTTTTGAGATAGTCTGAATTAATCAATATTTTGGTATATGTGTTTTTATCATTTTCATTAATTTTTTCTTCTAGAAGTTTTTCTCTTATTCTTCCTTTAAATGTGTCTTTTATTATCGCTGGATCATTGTATTTCAAATAATTAGTAAATGGTGCGCTTGAGGTAAGTAAATCATCACCATCAGGAATATCCGAAGCTATAAACTGATAAACCTCTTTACCTTTAAAATAGCGCAGACATTGTCCTGACTTAATTTCTGAACAAAGTGCTCTAATCTTATTTATATCTCTAATATCTAGACCACTCTCTACCAAAATTTTATTAATTTTCTCGACCTCATCAAAGCTAAAGGCATTTTTGGGATATTCAAGCAAAGCAGAACCTCCCCCACTTATCCCTGCGTATAATACTTCTTCACTTCGAAAATTACCTAGCCACTCAATGAAGGCCTCGCCATTTTTAAAGCTTTTTAAACTAGGATATGGATGATTCCCTTGGAGAAAGCCTTCTATTTTATTTTTAGTAATCCCAAAATGTTCTATAGGATTTAGGGCCACCATTTTTTGGTAAAGCTCAGGTGCATTTTTACCTAGAGTAAATAATTTGATTGGTAATTGTTCATTATTATAAAAGTCAAAAGATACTTCATCCCAGCTGAGTTTAGATTTTATAAAGTCAAAAAACTCATCTTCTACCAAACAAGATCCTTCATATTAAGAACAGCTTTCAGAGCATTTGATCGCGTAATGACACCTGCGTATTTACCTTCATGAACTACCGGGTAGATTTGATAGTTATTTTTAAGAAAAAGATCGAGCACCTCAAACATCTCAGTGCCAAGTTCAACCGTTATAAGACGCTTACTCATAAATTCTCCGACGTTGCCTGGAGGAAGACTGCCATACTTTGCCGCAAAGGCATGACGAATAACATCCTTTTCTGATAAAAAGCCAATAAGGTTATTTTCTGCGTCAATTATGGGTAGACCACTTAACTTTTTATTTTGGAGAATTTTGGCCGCCTCAAAAATATCCATACTCTCTTTTAAGGGTGCAAAGGACTTGTTTAAATACTCATCCACCAAAGGCAGTACAGTTTGATCAGTTCCTGACTTTTTATGAGGTGTTTTTGTGACCGCAAATTTAGCATTTTCACTTACCGTATCGCTCATTGGATAACTCCTTATAATGACCTCGTTATAGCTTACCTTATATTGGCAACACGTAACAGCATAACCGGAAGTTTTCTTTTATTTTTAAATACATTTTATTTAGCAATAAATATCCTTTAAATTAAATAGCTTAACTGCTATTAATTAAAGCTTAAATTTATCAAGGACTTAAACCCTGTTGCTTATAATTCGCTATACCCTTATTGCTCTTTACATCGTTATATGGGGGATAATCTGTCTGCCAATTGTTCTCATTCTTAAACCAAGAAGCGCTTATTCTTCTCCTATTGTGGCCTGGCTTTTAGGTAAGCCCGTCATTAATATATTAGGTCTTAAAATTGAGGTCATAGATAAGCATAAATTTTATCCCGGTTACCCTTCAGTCTTTGTTGGTAACCACCAAAGTAACCTTGATGCCTTTACCATGGCCTACCTTGTTCCCCAAAACACCGTATTCTTGGCAAAAAAAAGTTTACTTTTCATCCCTATTTTTGGTGCTATCACCTGGTTTGTAGGTACCATTTTTATTAACAGAAAAAAACGAAAGCACGCTGTTGGTAAAATGGATGCCGCTGCAGAGGATATCAAAAATAAAAAGGTCTCTGTTTATATAATGCCTGAGGGAACGAGAAATCATGGCAAAGGCCTAGGAAGATTTAAAAAAGGGGCCTTTCACACCGCCATTAAGGCCAATGTTCCTATCATTCCCATGGCCTTTAGTAGCTACCATAAATATACTGATCTCCATAAATGGAATTCAGGTAAAATCCTTGTTAAGGTTTTGGATCCTATCAGCCCTGAAGGAAAAACAGTCGATGAGCTTATGCAGGAAACAAGGCTTGTGATGGAAAAGACCATTGATGAGTTAGACCTTAAGCTTTCTGAGTCTTAACAGCACTTCGTCTTCTAGGGTAAAGTTCTCGGCATAAAGGACAGTTAGTCCCATCACATCCTCTTGCACTACAATATTCCCTACCGTAATAAATGATTTGCAGGTGAAGTTTTGCCCAAGTTTCTTTTGGGAAAACTTTTTTTAGACTTTCTTCAGTGACCTTAACATTTTTACCTGAGCTTAACCCCCACCTCTGTGCCAAGCGATGTATGTGTGTATCCACTGGAAAAGCGGGGGTATTAAAGGCCTGAATCATTACAACTGAGGCCGTTTTGTGGCCAACTCCTGGCAGTTCTTCTAGCTGTTCAAGACTTTGTGGTACCCGGCCTTCATACTTATCCAAAAGGATTTGAGAAAGTTCATAGATGGCCTTCGCCTTTTTTGGGGCAAGGCCACAGGGCCTAATAACATCTTCAATTTCTTTCACTTTAAGCTTAATCATTTTTTGTGGTGTTTTGGCCTTCTTAAAAAGAAATGGAGTTACCTTATTTACTCTTTCATCAGTACATTGAGCAGAAAGTAAAACAGCTATAAGAAGTGTATAGGGATCATCATGGTCGAGAGGAATAGCAGGATCTGGATAAAGCTCTTCTAACCTTTTGAGAATATGATTGGCCCGTTCTTGTTTTCTCATCGATATGTACCTTTTTGCCTCACTATAGTTACATATCTCAATATAATCAAGATTTTGCCGAAACTTGGGTGAGGATCAATAGACAAGGATTGTCATAACTAGATTTAGTGAGGCATCCATGAACATGGTCAACAAACTCAACTCTCATTTAGGCAACAGTACTAGTTTTTCAAGTAACCAAAAAAAAAGAAATAACAACAAACGCCAGTCCGACCCCACCCCTGTCTCCAAAGATGATATTAGTTTAACAAAAGAGGCCAAAGCAAAGTTTCAATTTAAAAATAATTACACAGAACTTAATAATTGTATTGAAATGCTAGAAAAGGCCCAGGAAAGAGTATCAAGTCTTG
>JAURDE010000009.1 GCA_030828105.1 Bdellovibrionota bacterium
TAAGAGATTTTTTAAAGCTTTCATAAATAGATTCATGAACCATTAGTCTTTCAACCGAAGTACAAGACTGACCTGAAGCCGTTAATCCTCCCCACAATGCACCAGAAGTGGCCCTATGAATATTAGCATCTTCAAAAACAATCATTGGATCTTTACCGCCAAGTTCAAGCTCTACAGGTATTAAATTCTTTGAAGCCTGGGCCATGACTTTTTTTCCAGTTTCTACACTTCCTACAAAAAAGATTTTGTCTGGATAAGTATCAATCAAGGCCTTACCAACCAATCCATCTCCGTAAACAATTTGTACCCAATTATTAGAGAAACCTGCTTCACTTAGAATTTCTTCAATCAGTCCTTTCATTGGTGTAACTTCAGATGGTTTGATAATAGTTGCGTTTCCGCAGACAAAAGAAGTGGCCGCATGAATGATGGGATTAAAAAGAGGATAATTCCACGGAACAATACTAAGAGCTGTTCCTAATGGTTCATAATAGATAAAAGACTTTTTTCCCATTAAAGCAATAGGAGTTGGAACTTTTTGATCTCTAAGACTTTTTTTTGCGTTTTTTAATACAAAACCTAAAAAATCTATTGGGCCATAAATTTCGGAAGTCAAAATGTCCGTGGAAGACTTAAAACTTTCTTTTTGAATGACCTCTAAAATTTTATAGCGCTTATCGTAAAGAACTTTCTTTAAATTTTTAATGATATGAAGGCGATCATTGAGGCTTATTAGTTTAATTTCTTTTTCTGCTTGACGGGCCCTTTCTCTAACAAGCTCAACTTCTCTAATTAAATTTTCCTCTGATAGAGTAACACCTAAAAAATCATTATAAATTGTCTTCATTTTTACATCTCTGCTATCATTTCAAGTACGTACTTTGCGATAGCAGGCGCACTTGTCAGTCCAGGCGAATCAATACCACATAATTCAATGTAATTTAAAACACCGTGACTCATTTCACAAGTTGGGCCTTTAATCCAAAAATCACTAAATATCTGATTTTTGTATTTTATTTTGGATCTTATTCCAGAGTAATCAAGAGCAAAGTCTTTTCTTTCCAGTCCTTTAAAGGTCTTAATAACGCTCGGGACAATATCTTCGATAATCTTCTCAGATAAGGAGTAATCTATCACTTCTACATTTTCCGTATTAGGCCCAAAGCGAACTTGGTGCTGAAGATCAAAACTAGTATGAACGCCTAGCCCTTTTAAGTTTTTTTCAGGTACTGGGTAAATTAGATGATCTGTATAATAGTTTCGATTAATTTTAAGATAGCTTCCCTTAACCCATTCATCTTCTAGATCGTTTAAACCAAGTTTTTTCCTATTACTTACTGCTAATAAACCACCAGCATTGACTAATTTAGATGTGAAGATTTCTTCATGAGTCGTCTTTAAAATGAAGCCATCTTTTTCTTTATTAATTTCAACAACCTCATCTTGGAATAAAATAGGTATATCTTTGTTGTATAGAACTCGTTCAAGTCCCTTTAGAGCTGCTGAAACATCCAAGATAGCTGTGGTCGGTGAAAAAAAGGCCTTTTTAACGTGAACATAACTTAATAACTTTTCAATTTCTGATTTTTCGGCCCAACGAATTCCATAAACTTGATTTTCTTTTGCTTTTTTGTAGTATTGATCAAGTTCACTGCATTCTTGATCATTGCATGCAACAACATATTTTCCACAAGGATTAATTTCTGCGTCAAGTTCCTTGGCCAATGTCCGCCAAAGCCTATTTCCTTCAATACACAGTCTTCGTTTTAAACTATCCTTGGGATAATATATTCCCGCATGTAGTACACCAGAGTTTCGACTACTTTGATGTTCACCTAGGTACTTTTCTTTTTCAAATATGGCCACGAGGTGATCAGGATATTTTTTGGAATATTCATAGGCCACCAAAAGTCCATTAATTCCACCACCAATAATTGCCAAATCAATTTTTTCCATCAACTCTTTATATCAGTTTGATAGTCTAAATATCAAGGCCAAACTTATAAGGCCCATAGCTACAAAGAAAAAGTGTTTGTTCCTTTAACGTAGAATGATAATTTTTCTTTTTTTCTTTCACCTTATTAAGAAACTCTTTAATTTGACGTATATGGTAATCCAAGGCTTCCTTTTCAAACTTATCTAAAGAAACTTTCATAAATGATAGCTCAACATCTTTTTTACCATCAAAGTAATTTTTTAAAAGAGAAGAAGCCGTTTCAGAGATTTCAACCTTTTTATTTTCCTTAGAGTTAAAATCTTGTAAAAATTTACCTAGAGTGATTCTATTTAAGTGGATAAAGCCTTCTTTTAAAGAGATTATTCCAACAGAAAAAAAGGACCTTAATATATTTGTTAGTGCATTCATTGATAGCCCTGTACTTTCGGCAATTTGCTCTTTAGTTTTTTTCCCTCTTTGTAGCTCCTCTAAAACTATTCTCTCTATTGGTAGTAATCCCATTTTTAATACCTCCTATGAAATTATCAAATTTTTCTTTTTTAATTTTCTTTCTAGATTCTTTCTAATGCCTTTCGCTTCGTCGTCATCTAGCATGATCATGAGAGGTTCTAAGTCAGTAAAAAAGTGTCCTCTACTTTCAAGAATACAACGCTTAAATATTTCGTATTCATCGAGCCTCATCTTTGCACCATTAAATATTCTAAACAGCCTAGAGATATTAAGCCCCGTGTGTTTAGAGATAGATAAAAGCGTTCGTTTGCCAAATAACTCTCTATAACTTTTAAGAATTGAATCCTGTAAGTTCATTTATAAAACTCCTTTTAAAAAGAGTTCTTCTATAAATAATAGATAATTTTTTTTCAAGCGGTGCTAGGACTCTATTTCACGTGAAACGAGCTAAGTCATTATCATCACTAAAAAGAAGGAGTATGTTTTTTTCATATTAAAAATAAAATAGACTATTCAAATTTGAAAACACCCTGATTAATATCGACTTGGGCATTATAAATTGAGTTACTGCTTCTCCAACTTAAGTCAGTTTTTATCGGACCATCTTCTGGCAACCCATATAGTTCTTTTTCTAATTGTTTCCAATACAAATCACCATTATCGATATAGACGGAAAAGTTTTGCTTCAGATTTTTAATTTTAATATTCCCTTTATTTGCTTTAATATCCAGATCAATTTCTTGGGGAACCTTTATATCACAATAAATTTTTTCCTCGAAATTTAAAAAAATAGAATTATTTTCATTTTTAAGAAAATTATCATTTATATTTGCAGAAAAACACTCATAGGAGAGCTCTTCAAAGTTTCCGGCCTCTAACTCTAGGTCCAAATCTTTCCCCGATATCTGGAAAAAAGAAACGTATTTTTTTTCTAGATTACCTCTTACGTTAGGTTGTTTTTCATTTGCCTCTAATATGTCCCTTCTTGTAACTTCTTTCCCATTGATATAGACCTTTGTACTGAAGTCTTGATCATCTAAATCGATTCGACCTCCAAAGAATTTAACTGATCCAGTATCGTCATTTATTTCAAACAAAGGAAAAAACGATTTAAAAAAGAAGTACAGTCCAACAAGTAGAGAAAATAAAAATAAAAGAAAAGTAACAACAATAATCTTGGCCCAGTTTATTTTTTTTTCATATAGCGGTAACCCTGCATTTTTCAAATATGAGTTAGAAAAGGACTTCATATCCTTATATTGAGAAATTACATCTTGAAGAGCTCTACCTTGATTTCTTTCCTTGAGAAGATCACTTTTAATTTCTTCAAAGAGAGATAGCCTTTTGGAGTAAGGTATATGTAAAAAGTACTTTTCACACTTTTTAATGAACTTATCTAGAAGTTGGTTGTCTGGGATCATTTTTTACCCTTTGCTTGGTTCCTATTCGCTTCTTATAATAGACATTATGAAATTAAAAGTAAGTACTTCAAATATAAGGTTTGATAACCCTAAAGATGGAAAGCATGACTGGGCCCACCGAAGAACCATTTTGGCAAAAACAATAAACAGCTTCTCACCACATATACTAGGTACTCAAGAAGGAAGAGAAGGACAAATATTAGATCTACTATCTTTGCTCAAAGAACATAAGATTGTTGATAAACATCGTTCATGGATTGAACAGCGGATGTACCCAACTCTCTTTTATAACCCTAATTATTTAGAGGTATTTCAAAGTGGAGATATTTGGTTAAGTGAAACACCAGAGATACCTGGTAGTAAATCATTTGATAGTGCTTTTCCTAGGTTATGTACTTGGGCAAAATTTAAAATACGGGAAAAAGAGGACTCTTTCTATGTCTTCAATTGCCACCTTGATCATATCCGCTCTTCAACGCGACTAGCTCAAATAAAGGTTCTCATTGATCAGGTTCAAAAAATTAATTCAAAGAACCTTCCCTTCATACTTTTAGGTGATTTTAATGAAGGCCCAAACGGTGAGGTAAGAAGTGAAATAAACAAGTACTTTCCTAGACTCTTTGACTCTTGGCTAAGTCTAGAAAAACCTGAATGCAGCTCACACCATAACTTTAATGGTAAAGATGAGGGCACACGAATTGACTGGATCTTAAATACCCCCCCCTTTTTGGTGACAGAGGCCAATTTTTTCAAGGGTTCTGAGCATCAAACCTATCCTTCAGACCATTATCCTTATTTCGTAGAGATATTAGTATAGGGTTTCCGAAGGTAAGAAACTGTTGATGGAACAACGTAA
Source organism: Bdellovibrionota bacterium (assembly GCA_030828105.1). GTDB lineage: Bacteria > Bdellovibrionota > Bacteriovoracia > Bacteriovoracales > Bacteriovoracaceae > JAURDE01. Next base: position 4,685 of record JAURDE010000009.1, read on the forward strand.
ATTCTCAACATATATAATGCACTAGGTCATAAGCTTTTAATGCCCTTACTGTCCCTAATTTCAGCTGATTATGAAGGGACAATCTTTGATAATGAAACATTTTACCACCCCTTGTTTTACGTAGACTGATAAAAATAATTGGAATACATTTCTACCCTAATTATTTAGTTTTAAAATAGGTTTCAAATAATAAAGGAGTAACTATGTTAAAAAGAAGTGTCGCAATTATCGCAGCTATCTTTAGCTTAAATGTTTTGGCATCTGATCTTGAAAGAGCAAATGAATTATATGCTCAAAGAGGATTAACAGGAGCTGAGGCTGGATATGCTCGTGAAGCTGGGAAAATTTACCTTGAACTAGCAAGAACTAGATCAACATCTCTACAAGAAAAAGCTGTTCTTCTAACTCATGCCTCAAAAGCGTTATTTTTTGATGCTATGATTTTGAATGAAGACGATAGAGATCAAAAATTAAGCAAATACTGGGCAGCATTTGAGATTGGCCTAGAAGCTTGTAATATTATGGGAACATCTGCTTGTGACAAAAAGCAGCCTGTAGGTGTTAAAGAAGGGTTTAATAAAGATGACCTTGCTTTGGCCATGTACTGGCTAGGTGCCAACTCTGCAAGATGGGGTAAATTAAAGGGACCTTTTACTGCTCTTAGCAAGTGGAGAAATATCCTTGAGCCACGAATCAAGGACATGCTTGTTCTTAACCCAACAGTTAACAACTATGGTATCAATAGAATTGCTGGTGGTGCTCTTAATGTTCTTGGTGGGGATATTAATGGAAGAGACGCTCTAAACTTTATGACAGAAGCCTTTGAAGCAACTGCTCATGAAGTAGAAGGGATCTACCTTGCCAATGATATGGCCACAAACGTTTTCTATCTTGATGCTCTAAGAAAAGCTGGTAAAAATGAAATGTACTGTGAGCTTTATGACTCTATCATCGAAGCTGAAGAGTTTGGTCAAGATGACTCTGAGTTCTTAGAAGCTATGTTTCCTGGAATGGTTTCTGATTATTACTTGGTTATGAAAAATGATTTTCATTCTGAGAAAAAATTTGCAAGACATTACAGAAGAAAGTGTGACTAAATGAAGTTTAGATATCTTTGATATATTAAGAGGGGATGATAATCCCCTCTTTTTTTGTGAAAAAGGTAGGAGTAAAAATGAATCGGTTAATTATATCAACAGTTATTTTCGCGCTTACAGGTAGCCTCTATGCAACTAATATGAAGGCACCTATATCGCTTCCAACGGCAAAAACACTTCCTAAAGGTGTAAGAAATATAAATCTTAAAGGTGTTTTCGCTAGTGCTAGTGAGAAATACAATACTTTTGGAAATCCTGTAGGACTAAGTGACCCTATGTACACAAACGTAACATTTGGTGATCTCATTCTTGGTAAGGATGATGGTTTTGATAAGGCCGGAATTATCAGCAAAATGCAACTTGTTGGAGCAACTGAAGATACTATTTTAGGTGAAACCACAGGTGATATTAACGTAAAGCCTACTGTAACTGTTCCAGTATTTGCTTGGGGTATTACAAATAAGTGGACAGCGGCCATTGCTGTTCCTGTGATGAAGTACTCAATGAATGTAGATTCAGGTATACGTCAAACAAATGCAGATATTTATAATAAAGTTCAAACTGAACTCATGAATGATGGTCTTCATGCGGAAAGAGAAGAGCTTAATAGAAAGTTTGCCGCTCCTCTTGAAGCAAAAATTATCGAATATGGTTATAGGCCTTTGGCCAATGAAGAAGGAACAAAGCTTGGAGATATTGCTTTAGTAAATAGACTTAAAGCTTGGGAAGATAAAAATAATGCTCTTACCTTAACTGGTGCCGTTGTTCTACCAACTGGAGAGGAGCTTGATCCTGACAAAGTTGTAGATATTCCAGGTGGAGATGGTCAAACAGATATCGTTGTTGGAATCAACCATGATTTTTACTTTGCTAAATACTTTACCTTTTCTTCAGGACTTTCCTATACGGCCCAGCTTTCAGACACTGTCGAAAGAAGAGTTCCTATTCAAAGAAAAAGTACTGTCTCAAAAGATAGAGATAATAATATTGATAGAAACTTAGGTGATATCACAACTGCTCAAATGGCCTCCAATATTAACTATAGAGGTTACAGTTTTGGTATGGGATATACCTTCTCTTATAAGTCTGGTGATAAGTATAGTGGTAGTAAATATGAGCAAACAAGATATGACTGGCTTGGAAAAGACTCTGTCCAGAACATGCAAGCACTAACTGCTAAAGTTGGGTATGACACTATTACCTTATTTAAAGAAGGTAAATTTATTGCACCACTTGCAATAAGTCTTACTCATACTAGAGTGCTTGATGGTAAGAACATGGTTAATGATCCCTTAACTGTTCTTGATTTTAATATGTTCTTTTAATTTTTGAGGATAAAATGAAAAATTTATTATTTATAACTACTTTATTACTATTACTTTCTTCATGTGGAAGGGAAGCTAACCCAGTTTCTGCGCCTAAACAATTACTTGAAGTAAGTGCTAATGACTATCTTGAAGCAGAAAAGAACCTTGAGACTGAAGTTCGAGAAATAAACTTTTTCTCTCTTCCTAACGAAGAGGATTTAGCTAACTTTTCTTTTGAACAAGGTGATAGTCTATTTGAATCTAACTTAAATGCTTGGGGTAGAGTCTTAAGTAACCATCAAGTTGGGACTAATTTTGCAAACAAATATTTTCACAAATATCCCTGTTTTAAGGTTAAAGAAGGAAGCAACGAAGGAAAATGTCTTTTAAATGAGGTTGCCGGGGTGACTTCGTTCATACCGGATTATTCTTACTCTTGTGAAAGTATGGTTGCCAGTTATGGGCTCTATCAAAACATAGTCTACGATGAGAGAATTCCTTCAAGTTTTACCGAAGAGGAATTTGCCGCTTCAACGGAAACATTAAGCACAATGCTTAATGATATAAAAAGCTGCTTCTTTGAAGCTAAAACAAACCACATGGCAGGTATTTCTAAGAGTCTCTCTACTCTGGATAAAGAAATTAGCTTTTCCACTTATATTTTTAACATCGCCAATGTTAGAGATAAAGGCTGGAGGATTAATAAGTCATATTTAAGTAAAGAAAATAAACTTAAAGACATTCTTGAAGAAAATTATTTCAAAAACTTTTCTTGTTATCAGGTCAGAAAAGGACCTAATAAAAGAAAATGTTATCTTAAAAAGCTTTCTCGTATTACAAAATCAAAACCAGAGAAAATAAGATCATGCGAAGACCTTGAAGAACTTACTCCAATGTTTGAGGGAATTGTCGAAGATACTGCGATTCCTGCTGATTCACGAAGTAAGTACGTCATTTCTGAGTCAGATTTAAACCGTCTTAAAAACGATGTATTGGAATGTAAAAAGATGGAAGGTGGAAAGCTAAAAAGGTATCAAAGCTTGGCCCATGAAGGCAGAACTCTTAGAGATGATGGTAAGATTCTAGTGAGAGAGCTTCTTTCACAAGCAGAAATAAAAAGCGGTCGTAAATTCTTAACTACGGCAGCAACAATCCATGATGAAGATACTAGTACAGGAAAACTTTCCGAGATTTTTATTGATCTTAATGAAATGACTATTAGTGATGATACTCGTCTTGCAATTGATTTCCAAACAGGTGAAGGATTCAAATATTATGGCCCTTCTCTAGGTAATATGACATCAATGGTTATTAAACGAAAATATAATGCAGTAGCAAATTACACCTACTACACAGTTCATTTTAAGTTTTTCGTTAGTAATGGCATGGTTGTTGAAACTGACCCAACTGAAGATAAAGGACTTTCATTTGATACAAATAGTACATTTGGAGTTCGCATGAGCGGAAAAATGCTTTTTCATTATCCTGACGGTTCAAAAAGAAAGGGCGTAATGAAAATTGAAGTTTCTTATAAGAACTAGACCTTTATGGCCGTCTATTATGGACGGCCTTTTTTTTTCCCCTTCCTCTCTTTTTTTGCATTAAAATATTAAATAAATTAGGAGGAAATATGCTTTTTGACCCGCCTTATAAAATAATCATCATTGATGATGATGCTGAGATACTTTCGATCATGTCTCTCATAATCAATAAGAATTATTCTGAATCGGCCATCGTACACCCTTTCCCTACATTTAAAGAAGGTTTTGATTATATAAGTAAAAATGATGTTCACGTTGTATTTATCGACCTCAATTTGTTAGATGAGGATGGAATGAAGGGAATTGAGAAATTAAAAGAGATGAACAAAAAGTATCAAATTGTGGCCTTTAGTAGTGATACCGATTTAAGTGTTAAACTTGCCTGCTATAATTCTGGGTCAGACTTCTTTTTAGAAAAGCCAATTGATCGAAATATACTAAATGAGGTCATCGACGATGCTCTTAGGACTTTTATCCATTGGAAAAAGATTACTAAAGGTTAAAGCAAAGCTCTTTACCTCCTAGCCTCTTTAGATGTTCAATATCATGACTTACGCTTACTAAACTTAGACCTTCATTGGCCTTTTCAAGTAATATTTTCTCTAGTTTAGACTTAAGGTCTGCATCCATACCTGTGCTGACTTCATCCAGTAAAAGCGCCATAGGCTCAAGTAAAAATGATCGTATAATCCGTATAACTTGTAACTCTCCACCAGAAAGGAGGTTTAAATTTTTATTACATATATCTTTATTAATTTGAAAACGATCTAAGTATTGTTCTAGCCTTGAGATATCAAATGTTTTTTCCTTATATACGTCAAGATTAAATATCGATTGAATATAGTCTAATACTTTTAGATCTTGGGCCGGTATAAACTGACCAAGGTAATGTATACGTGATCTTACCTCAGGTATTGATAAGTTATTATTAAGGCTTGAAAAGTAAGAAATTTCTCCTGATGAAAACTCTACAAGACCAACCAAGGCCTTTAGAAAAGTTGATTTCCCTGTACCACTTTTCCCAATTAAATAATAAACATCACCCTTTTTTAACTCTAAAGAGATATTTGAAAAAAGCCTTTTTCCATTAATTGTTTTATTGGCATTTTCTAGTTTAATAAGGACTTCATTCATCAGTTAAGAGCTCCGATTTAAAGCGGTGATTAACATCAAAAAATCTAAGTGTGGCCATAATCAGGGCACCCATTGATGAAAGGAAAATAACAAAACAAATAATGAGCATAATACTAATTTGGTACTTTGCGGCTTCAAATGGTTCCATTCCTGCCAAAATTTGCCCTGTCATCATTCCTGGTATTGAAACCAAACCGACAACATTCATAGTATTTAAAATAGGAGTCATCCCTATATTTAATGAGTTTTTTATTAAGCTCTTTACCGATTCCATCCTGGTTGCTCCCATGGCCAGTAAGTCTTCAATTTCATTTTTTCTTTGCGAGAAAGCATTAATAAATGAATCAAGGGATAAAGAAATTCCCGTAAGGCTGTTACCAATGATCATACCAAATAGAGGAATAGTTTTATTAACGTCGTACCAAGGAGTCTGAGGAATAGCATAGAAAAAGGTATAGAGACCTGTAATTAATGCAGGCAGAAAAAGAGAGTGAAATGATATCCAACCTAGACCTTTAAACTTTTTTCTCACTCTCGAAGAGACAGTATGTGTTGCCACTAAAATCATAAAGAGAAAAAGAGCAAAAAAGGTTAATGGATGATTAAATTTAAAAAACCAAAGTAGTGCATATCCCAAAAGGATGAGTTGAACTATACTTCTAATTTGAGCAATAAATAGCTTTTTTTCTAAATTGAGCCCAATGAGAAAAGATAGGCCAATGGTGATAAAAACCAATAAACAGGAAAAAAGGATTTGCTCAGGGCCAACATTCATATCATTTTATTGCTTATTTGCCGCAGATAGGCCAGAATTTTGCTATGAATTCTTACTTTAAAACAGCTCTTACACTATTTATTCTTGGTGGTCTCCTTGGCCCATTAGGAGACATGTATCATGTCCATAGCATGACCACCGGTTATCCAGATAACTACGCTTACTATATCTTAGGTATTCCGTGGTGGGTTTTTCCATTTTTTGGAGTTTCAGGGCTGGCCATTGGAATAAGCTATCATTTTATGGATTTTAAAGGTGAGAAGTTTCAATCTAGAGGTTTTACTCATGCCTTTTTAGGACCTATTATTTTTCTATTGAGCTATCTCCTTAGTGGCTACCTTACCGTTGTTAAAACTTCTCTTATTCTTAACCATATTCTTCTAGGGTCTATTTTTGCCATTATATGGTTTGTGTATGGTCGGAGCTGGCGGTCTTTATTTCTAAGTCTATGGTTTTCCTTTTTAGGTATATTAGTAGAGACCACTCTTATAAGGATGGGAGTATTCTGGTATACGGCCAATGATAACCTACTTTTTGGAGTTGCTTCTTGGCTACCGTGGTTATATTTGATACTGGCCGTAAGTATTGGAAATTTCACACATTTTCTCATTAAAAAGCATTAAATTGTGGCATAATGAGAAGTGCTCTTCGCAAAATTGCCTGAGTTAATACTCACTTAACTAGCTGATATTACTCTTTTTCTAAAAAAAAGATTGGGCCACCTCCCCTACATCCCGACAAGAAAGCATAATGTACTAAAGAACTGAAATGTTAAAACTTATTGGACTAACCCTTATTTTTATTCTGAATTATTCCTGTGTAAAGCAACAAGGCGGATTTAGTAAACCTCTCGTCTTTGGAAGTCAGGCCACAGGTGCTCCTGGTGAAAAAGTCTTTTTTGCGGAAGAGGCCAATATTCTTCAGTTTCTTCAAAACCTAGAAAATACAACTCCCTCTAATGCTGAAAGCGGAGAACTTGATCCCTTTATCTCTCGATGCGGAAGCTTTGATACACCCTTAGAGTTTCGAGATTTCGCAAGTGGCCTGATAACAAATATCTTTCAAGTTAAAGGGCAAAACTACGACACCTACCAAACACTATTTTTCACAGGCGCCAACCCAGGCAATCTGGCCAATAAAAAGATTGATTTAGATCTCAATAAGCTTGAGTTTGTGGGGGCCTTTAATTACGACTATAGTCCTTTGCCGTCCGATCTGACATTTGCTCCTCCAGGCACAAGAATAGCTATAGCTGTTCCGTTTAAGGTTATAGGACAGCCCATTTCTATAGAATTCTTTACCATGCATCTTTTGAAAGTTAATGGAAACTTTTCTAATGGAGGTTTTGTATGGGCGGGAGATGGTGTTAGAAAATGTGATGATGTTGTTGTCATCCCAGATCTTCCAGATCCACCGACTTCCATTTCACTTAAGGCGCCTTTGAATCAGATAGATATCGAGACAAACCCCACTCTTGTTATATCAGGGGTAGAGCTTGATGATATTGTTAAGGTCTACAGTGACTCAAAATGTGTTTTTGAAGTAACAAGTACAATATCTTCTTCAAATTCAGTCGATGTGAATATTCCAAGTCTATCAAGTGGCACTTATACTTTTTATTCAAGAAGATTTCTCATTGATAACTCAGTAAGTGCATGTAGTACGGCCTTTGCGACCTATACACTTGATCTTATTCCTCCGCCAGCACCTTTTAGTCTTTCTATGGTTAACCCTGCTCTTAATACGGGTAATATTAGTACTCCCACCTTGAGGGTCTCTGGAGTTAACATCGATGATACCATTAGAGTTTTTGCCGACTCAAATTGCCAAACCCCTGTAGGTCAAGGGATTGCTGAAGGTAATAGTATAGATATAGTCTTAAATAGTCTTGATCCTGGCTCTTATACCTTGTGGGCAAATGCCTCAGATCCTCTTCTTAATATAGGTCCTTGCTCTAATGCCAATGTCTCTTATTTTTTAGATTTAACTCCACCTTCAACGCCAAATTTAACCAATGCATCTGTTACAGGAGATCAAGCGACGATTACGGTTGAGAATGTATCTCCTGGGGACACAGTCAAACTTTATTCGACTGCTGGGTGCTCGAATCTTGTTGGGAGTGCATCTTCAGTTGCAACTGAGGTTGATGTTACAACTGTATCTTTAATAAATGGCAGTTATACTGTTTACGGAAAATCAATTGATCTTGCTGGCAATGAATCATCCTGTACTAGTGTTGGGATAGATTTCGTTATTTCAAACTAATAAAACTCATAAAGAAGCCTATTAGTCCCCCAAAAACACCTCCCCATACGACTAGCCACCCTAAATGCTTTTTGATCATTTCTTGTATAATCGTCTTTACCATATGAGGTGTAAGCTCATCTAAACGTTTTTGGACTATTTCCTCTACTTTGACCTGTACTTGGTTACTCAGATTATTTCCTAAAAAGCTTTCTTTTATGGCCATTTGAAAATCATCTGTCGCAGTTACCTCTAAAACAGTTGATCTCATTTTAATTGAAAAGGGTGCTCTCATTGGTTCAAGAGCAGCTTCTCCTCCGAACATAGCAAGCATTCCTCCTAGTTGTGACTGTTTAACTACATCAAGAAGAGAATCAAATATTTTATGATAATCAAGTTTATCGACTACGGGCTCAAAGTTCAAAGCCTCCGGTCCATGCTCTTCTTTGAAAAACTTTTTTATATTTTCTTCATTGAAAAACTGGCCCATAATTAATTGTCTTATTCCACCTTTAAATTCTTCAAATCGATTGGGGATAACTCCTGACCCGTAAAGAAAGGGAACCTTTTCAAATAACATATGAATCGCAAGCCAGTTTGTAATCGAACCAGATAAAGCAAAAAAACCTACTGACATGATTTGATCTTTATACAATGGAGATAAATATCCCAATAGAATTATTGATACAGCGATAAGATTGGTTGTTAAGCTCATTATTATTGCTCCAGTGGGCTAAGTTCAATACTCATTTTCTTGATCTCATCCCCTCTTAAAATTTTTACTTTAACGACATCACCTATTTTTTTATTTTCTAGGGCCTGGTATATATCATTGTAGGAATTTAGCTTCTTTCCATCGACTTCAAGAATGATATCTCCTACATAAGTTCTTCCCCATTTATCTCTAGTTATTCCTTTAAGACCGGCCTTATCAGCTCCAGAACCTTTAGAAATATAGGTAATAACCAGTCCTTCTTCTCCATATGGGTTTGAAGTTATTCCTACACCTAAACCGGCCCTCGTGATTGTTCCATTTTTAATAAGATCAGGAATGATACGATTTACTGTATCTACAGGGACAGCAAAACCAAGTCCAGCGCTTGACCCACTCGTTGAAAAAATCATTGTATTAACACCAATAAGTCTTCCCTGTGAATCAAGTAAAGGGCCACCTGAGTTTCCTTGATTAATGGCCGCATCAGTTTGGATGACCCCATGAATTTCAACATCACCAAATCCAGGTATTTTTCTATCAAGTGCTGAAATCACACCTATAGTCATTGTATGAGAAAGTCCTAATGGGTTTCCGATTGCAATTGTTTTCTGTCCTACCATTAAGTCTTTACTATTACCGACCTTTATTGGTTTTAGGTTTTTTGGGCTATTTTCAAGTTTTAGGACGGCCAAATCTTTTTGGAGATACTTTCCTACGACCTTCGCTTTGTACTTCTTTTTATTTTTAAAAAAGCTTACCCAAAAAGTATCACCTTGATGGACAACGTGTGAGTTCGTTACAATATGTCCCTGATTATCCCAAACAAAACCAGAGCCTGCTCCTAGCTCTAGACTTTTTTCCTCTGTAGGCCCGTAGAACCAAGGGTTATCAACTTTGACTGTTTTTTCTATAGTTATGTTAACAACTGAAGATACTGAGTTTTGATAAACTGAGATATTATTTTTCTCACTCTCCAAAAGCATTGAATACTCAGGATGTGTTTTTAAGTCTCTAAACCCAGAAGTTAAAAAGGCAAAAGTAAGAATTAAAATAAGTGTTTTCATCTATAACTTTCCTTTGTAAAAAGTCCCTAAGAAATATATTGTGCATCACAAGTTTTCAAGTTAACTATTGGTCAATATTGTAAAATATTATCATGATTGAGAAAATATATGGAAATCAAGTTCTATAATAGAAAAGAGCAGAAGTTTGAAACTGAGAAAGTCTATGGAGACAAGGCCGTTAAGTGGCTTTATCGCTCATCAGTAGGTAAGTTTTTCTCTCCCATCGCAACTTCTCACGCGCTGAGTCGTTTTTATGGTCACCTTCAGGACAGCTCACTTCTGAGTCACTACAAAGTGGCCCCATTTATCAAAAAATTTAACATACCTATTGAAGAGTACCTGCCAGAAAAAGGTCTGATTCATGAACCTTCTAATGGTATATATGGCTATAGTTCATTCAATAGCTTTTTTACTCGTAAATTTAGAAAGGGGTTAAGAAAGTTTCCTGAAAGTAGCAGTGAAATGGGGGCCTTTGCCGAGGCCAGATATTTCGGATATGAATCCTTAAATGACTCGGACTGTGTTCCTGTAAAGGGACAGTACCTAAACGCTCATCACATTCTAAAAAAGCCCGAGTATTGTGAGATATTTGATAAAGGCCCAATGCTTTTGGCCAGGCTCTGTCCTGTAGACTATCACCGCTTTCACTTCCCTGATGAGGGAGAAGTTCTCGATAGTTATCGTATCCAAGGTCAATTAGATTCCGTTAATCCAATGGCCTTAAAAGAAAAAGATGAGATTTTTTGTGAAAATGAAAGGCATGTAACTATACTGGACACTAAGAACTTTGGAAGAATTGCCTATGTTGAAGTCGGTGCGACTATGGTTGGTAAAATAATCCAGAATTATAAAGGAAAGACTTTTACAAGGGGTCAAGAAAAAGGGATGTTTCTATTCGGTGCCTCTACGGTCATGGTTTATGGTGAAAAAGGACTTTGGAAACCTAGCCAAGATATTCTAGAACATACTCATAATGGTCTTGAAGTTCTTATCCAGCTAGGCGATCAAACAGCTATAAGATGTTAAGTCTTTCTTGGATCGAAAGCATCTCTTACTCCCTCTCCAACTAAGTTCATCATAACAAGAGTTAAAAATAGGGCCCCTGATGGAAAAACGGCCAACCACCACGCAATTGTAAAGTTTTTATGGGCCTGGGCCAAAAGCTCACCCCAAGAAGGTGTAGGTATCTCTAGTCCAAATCCTAGAAAATCTAGCGAAGCAAGACCTGCTATGTGACCAGCTATTGTAAAAGGTGCAAATGTAATAACCGGGATAAGAGAGTTTGGAAGAATATGTTTAAAAAGTATTTTCCATGTAGGAACTCCAGTTGCTCTTGCGGCCTCAACAAATTCTCTATTTCTATTCTTTAAAAACTCACCTCTAACATAATAACTGATCCCTACCCAGCCAAAGATACTCGAAATTATTACAAGAAGAGTTAGCGAGGGTGTAAATAGTGAAATTAAAATAAGAAGAAGAAAGAATGAGGGGACAGTTGAAAATATTTCAACAAACCTGAGTCCAAAGAAGTCAACTCTCCCGCCGAAATAGCCCATTACTCCACCAACAATTATCCCCATAATTGTTGAAAATACCCAAACAACGACTGCGTAAATAATAGAATATTTGAATCCATAAAGTATTCTTGTAAATACATCTCGGCCTCTATCATCAGTACCAAACCAATTTACATCACTTGGTGCAGAAGGATAGGTATCAACTTTTCTATTACTTTCAAATGGGTCCCAATTAACAACAGGCCAGATAGCGGTATCATCATCGCTAAGTTTAAGTTTTCTAAAGTCTACAACCATAGAGTCACTTACGCCAAACTCAGTAGCACGATACTCAGCAAAAATAGGCCAATAGGATTTGCCTTTAAAGTTTATATATATAGGTTTGCTATTAGCGAGAATGGGGGCCAAAAAAGTTAAAAAGGTCATGACCAGTAAGCCGATCATTGCTGCCATGGCCAACTTTCTTTTCTTAAAAGTCCTCCATCTTTTTCTCGATAGTTCGTTTTTCAGTAATCTTTCTATCATTTGAAGTCTATCCTTGGGTCAACAACTGTATAAGCAATATCACTAATAAGGTTTCCTACAAGCATCAGTACAGATTGAATGAAAACAGAACCCATAATGAGGTTATAATCTCTTTCTAGTACAGCTTGATAGGACATAAGTCCGATACCATCTAAATTGAAGATCATCTCTATAAGAAGAGAGCCTGCAAAAAAGATTGTAAGAAACCCACCAAGGCCTGTTACAATTGGTATGAGGGCATTTCTCAAACCATGCCTTAAGTAAATCATTTTTTCAGAAACACCTTTTGCTCTTGCCGTTCGTATATAGTCTTTTGAAATTTCATCTAAAAGGGAGTTTTTCATTAGCATTGTTAAGACAGTAAAAGAGCCAATCATATAAGATATAAGCGGTAAAATGAAGTGATGGACTCTATCTTGAATTTTCCCCCAAAACGTTAAGTCTTCGTAAAGGTCAGAATAGAGATCACCTACAGGAAACCATTCTAGGAAGTTTCCACCGGCAAAAAAGACTATCAGAAGAATACCAAGCATAAATCCTGGAACAGAATACATTACGAAGAGGACAAAACTAGATACCAGATCCCACTTTGTACCATTTTTTACGGCCTTTATAAGACCCAGGGGTATACAAATCAGATAGGATAGAAAGATTGATATGACTCCAAACTGAAGAGAGACCGGAAACTTACTCATAATGACATCAGTAACTGGCTCTTCGTATGTAAAGCTCTCACCGAAATCAAATCTCACTAAGTTTTTAATCCAAATCCAATACCGTATATGGATTGGTTTATCGAAGCCGTATTGTTTATTGAGGGCATCTATTACTTCTTGAGAAATACCTGAAGAGTCTCTATTACTACTAGCGCTTTCGACTCCTTGGGTTTGTTGTCCCATCCCTCCAAACCTTAGGGCCTGAAGCTTTTGCTCTACCGGACTACCTGGTGCGAGGTTAATGATGAAAAAGACCACAATTGTCACTCCAAAAAGAGTGGGAATCATGATTAAAATTCTACGTATGAGATAATCTAACAATTTGGCCTACCTATTTTTGAATCCACCAATAATCAAGACCTATACCATAGGTATAAGTATTTTTTTCCATTTTCATTCTTTTGGTGTGTGCATAATGAGAAAACTTGGAGTTAAAGAAGAAGGCGTATGGAACATCATCTGCAATCATCTTATAAACTTTTCTTAAAATTTTAGTCCTCTTATCCTCATCAAGAGTTACTCTAGCTTCATCAATAAGCTTATCTACCTTAGGATTGGAATATCCTACAAAGTTTGAACCTGAGGCGGCAAAATCAGAGTGCCAAATTTGCTTTGGATCCCACTCAATGGCCCCTCCGCTCCAGCCTAGTCTAACGGCTTCAAACTTTCTTTCATCAAGAAGTTTAATAAAACTTGTCCATTCAATGAATTTAATCTTAACGTCGACTCCGGCCTTAAGAGCATCTTCCTTAAATATAGTAAGGTTTTTAACAAACTCTTTATTAGGTTCTAGAATGGTAAAGCTTAACTTTACCGGCTTACCATCAATGACCTTTTGAAGAATATTACCATCTCCTACTTTCCATCCGTCTTCTTTAAGAAGTTTGAGTGCCTTTTTAGGATTATATTCAACTGGTTTAATATCTGGATTAGCGTACTTACTTCTTTTATAAAGAGGACCTGTTGCTAGATCATTGAGACCAAAGTTGAATTTCTCATTCATTAACTGTCTATTAATGAGGTGGTATAGGGCAAGCCTGGTCTTTTTTGATTTAAACATAGGGTTTCTAAGGTTCCATCCAATATAACCATACCCTGATGGTGCCTTATTTCTTACCTGCTTTTTGAAGATTTCAACACCCCATCTATCTCCATTGGCCTTTTTCATAAATTCTTCAGGAGATAACCCGAGGTAATCTATTTCACCTTTCTCTGCTCTTGTAATAGCGATAGTTCCATCTTTGATAAATCTCATTAGGACTTTGCTAAAATTATATTTTTTTTCAAACTCTGCTGTGCCTTTGGCCCAATAATTTGGGTTTGCCTTGAGCGTAATATCTTTACCTCTTCGGTAGCGATCTAGCATATAAGGTCCTGTACCAACCAGAGTTTTATTGAGCTTCTTTTTATTTTTTTCACTAAGGTCTTCGTAGATATGCTTAGGCACTGGGGAAAATCCAGCTGCAACGGAAAAGTTTCTAAAATACTTTACCTTAGCAACAAACTGAACAGTATATTTGTCTACGACAACGACCTTATCAAAGTTTTCAAAGTACGGCCTTGAGTGTGCTGTTTTCCATTTGTTTTCAGAGTCCATAATAGCATCGAAAGTGAACTTTATATCTTCAGCAGTGAGATCTTTGCCATCATGCCACTTTACACCTTCTCTTAGTTTAAAGGTAAACGTCAGACCATCTTCAGATGTTTCCCAACTGGTGGCCAGGACAGGCTCCCATTCGTAAGTATCAATATTTCTAGTCGCAAGTGATTCTTGTATATATCCCTGTACAACGGAGGCATAATAATCTGTAGATGAGAGAGGGTTAAGAGTTGTAGGTTGTTGTCCAAGGTTGAATTGGAAAACTCCACCTTTCTTACCTTGAGCTGTACTTGAAGTCGTATCCTTTTGGATATCTGTTTTCATTTCTTTTTTACAAGCTACAAAAGAGATCAGTATGATAAAGACAAGAGGTAGTTTTAATTTTAACATGTGGCTTCCTTTCTTCGTTCAGAGCCACGATACTAAATGAAAATTAGTAAAACTTAAAGAAATCAGTGGTTGAAATCAGGATTTTTTTTGCATTGGGGCCAAAACGACCTTATTTCTTAATGTAACGCTTGGAGTCTAGAGCCCATTTATCCTCTATTAGGTTTTCATCTTCAATTCTATAGCGCTCTAACTTTTGATCAACTTCATCTAAGCGGATCTGAGTCCCCTTATAATTTCTTAACGCAATAAGTCTATCTTCCTCAATAAAATCGAGCTCCTTCTTCCATTCTTGAATAAGCTTCGTTCTTAACACTTCATAACGATCATTAACGGAATCAACCTTATCTAAATGAGACTCAAGCTTTTTTCTCAAAGTCTCTAACTGGCCTTTTATAGCAATTCTTTTTTTATTGAGGATTGATACAACCTCTTTACCCATCTTTATATTGTTAATTAAATCCTGACTAAACAGAAAAATATGAGCACCATGATCAATGAAAGTTAACATCTGACAAAGACGAAAGTCTGGTATTTTAATAAGAAGATACTCTGTACTTCTACCTACTATATATCCCTTACACCTTCTGCCTGGGTTAACGGAGGTCCAAAACTCCACTTTATCTTTTTTATTGAGATACTTTGCATTATTAAAATCTACTTTAATTCGTAAAAGGGAAGCCTCTTTGCTTACTTTAGATATACGCGCACTAAAGACACCATCTCCATTTGCATAGGCCAAGAAGGGAATAAATATAAGCAAAAGAACCTGCTTCATTCCTTCATTTTACAATTTTTCCTACAAAAATTAAGAAGGCACTATTTTATGCCTATAAAGAGGGCATAATCTTCTGAATCAGAAGAGGGCTCTTCATACTTGATAACTTTAAAGGCGCTAAACCTTTTGAGCATTTCTTGAGATTTAAAGGAGGTGGTATTTTTACTATCAACAAAGGACTCATAGTAAAGTACTCCACTTTTACGTAATCTCTTAAGTAAAGAGTTGGTCGTGCTGGCCCCAAGTTTTTTTGTCAAGAAAAGAGCGTCATATACTTTGTCATTAAGCTCTTGGTAAATATTAATTTCTTCTCCAAACTCAACGGCCAAGTTTTGCGCTTCTTGTCGTACTGTTGGATCTGAATGAACAAAAGTAATTTTATGTCCAAGACGAGATAGCTCTACGATCTTTTGAAGTTGAGTCACCTCAAAGAACAGGATATTCGAATTAGCTTTGAGAAAATTATAAGTACTATCTGACTCATTTATATTCGTGTCCCCTAAGGATTCATTCTTTTTATTTTTTAAAATGAGCTTTTTCTGTCCTGAAAGTATGAGAAGTCTATTCAGACTAAGTGGGGATTTGCTGGCATAAGTAGTCTCAATGAGTAACATGATAATAATTAAAAATTGCATAAGGGATTTTTAATCAAATCTAGTAGACTTATTCAAGTAAGAATCGAGTTTTAGAAACCAGAAATATCCTCACCTTGATTACCAAGCTCAGCTTTAAGTAGATCAATCTCTTCTTCGGCGAGCTTTCTTCCTTGAAGCGATGCGTCTAGGTAGATATCTAACTGATCAAATACTTTTTGCAGCCTTATAATCCATTGGGTGATCTTATCATCAACTGTGGCCCCCATATCTTGTGTATGTTTAAGGTACCAAAACATATCATCAACTAAATTATAAAACTGATCGTAGAGGTAAATAATTTCTTCTGGTAAATTAACCAAAAGCTCAGGGGTTGCTCCACTTAGCTTACTATCAAAAATATCTGGGAAGTGCTCTCTTGTCCTATGTAGAGAAAAACTGTGTAAATACTCTTTTCTTCTTTTTATGATTCTTTTGTACAAGGCATTTGAATCGAGTTTTATTAATATTAAAAGTCTTCTTGTTTTTTCATCTAAATTATATCCCATTGTATATCTCTAGCTCTGTTGGCCAATACGAAAAATCCCTGGCCTTAGTTTCATAAAATTCGTGTACCTCTTTTCCTAGGATATCGAAATCGATGGGAAGTTTTAAGAATAGGTAATTTTTGGTCTTTATTTCTTTCAAGAGATATTTTATTGGGGAAAAGCAACTTATGTGAATTAACCGTGTCTTTTTATTAAGAACAGCAAACTCAAAGTACCTCTTTTGTAACTTTTTAAATTGGTCAAAAGAGCTAAAGTCATTGATCATGGCCATGATTACTAAACGCTTATATTTGGGAAGGGCCATAATATCATCGAATTTCATTGGTACGAGTTTAATACCACGGTTAGATAGAGTTACAGATAACCGAATATAATCTTCAGTAATTTGATTGCCTAGCTGTAGAAAAATAATAATTTTTTCCTTACTCACGACGCTCTGATCGGATGATTAAAAAAGCTAGTTTAAAGAATCCTTTAAGGAGGAAAAATATGCCCTATGGGTATAGGGAATGACTTTTGTACCAGAGCGCTTGAGAGAAAATTTAAGATCACTAAGTGTATCAATATCAGACCAGTTAGGTATCTCCTGAAGGCCCATATTTTTGTTTCTAATTAATATTTTGGTTTTATCTAATAAGGATTCACTGCCTTCAAGGTGAGCAGGAAGCTCAAAAAGAAAATGGTTTTTGGCCTTAGTACCCACATAATAATACCCACCATCATCATCTGGCCCTAAGTTCACTTTTTCATAGTCAATTTCATGTAGGTACTTAAAAGGAAAGTCTGGAATATCAGTTCCCGTTAAGTGAACAAATACTCCTGGGTAATCTTTCTCAACTCTTTTAAAGATATTAGTAAGCCTCTCCATTAATCCGCCTATGGGCTGATCAAAGTATTTTATGTCATGACATTCTAACTTATTGAAAAGTTCTTTGAAATAGCTCTGTCCGCTCCCATCATTAGAGCTTCCAAAAAAAAGAATAGGAAAAGAAGTATGTATTTTTAGACGGGTGAAAAAATCTTTCAAAAAGGCCTCATAAATTTTTAAGGCCTTCTCCTCACCTACTGATTGTGAGAGACGTGTTTTAGAAACACCTCTTTCAGGCTTTTTCCCAACAACAACAAATACTTCTTTCATTATTTCGATTTCTTATAAAAAAAAAGGGCCTTCTTAATAAGAAGGCCCCTATTTTACTTAAAAATGAGTCTCAGTAAGAATTACATCATACCTGGCATTCCGCCCATTCCACCCATTCCACCCATTCCGCCTGGCATAGCAGGGGCATCATCAGATTTTGGGAGATCGGCGATCATTGTTTCTGTCGTAAGCATTAAGCCTGAAATAGAAGCAGCATTTTGAAGAGCGCTTCTAACAACTTTAGTTGGGTCAATAATACCGGCCTTAACAAGATCTTCGTACTTGTTATCTCTGGCATTGAATCCCCAGCTATTTGACTTACCATTTTTTACTTCGTTAACAACTACAGAAGCTTCAAAACCAGCGTTTGTAGCAATTTGTCTTAGAGGCTCTTCAAGAGCTCTTTTGATGATTTTCACACCAAAATCTTCCTCTTCATTTTTACCTTTAAGACCATCAAGAACAGCTGATGCATGAAGAAGAGCTGTACCACCACCAGATACGATACCTTCTTCAACGGCCGCTCTAGTAGCATTAAGAGCATCTTCAACTCTATCTTTTTTCTCTTTCATTTCTGTTTCAGTTGGAGCACCAACATTAATAACAGCAACACCACCTACTAATTTAGCAAGTCTTTCTTGAAGTTTTTCTTTATCATAATCAGATGTTGTCTCTTCAACTTGAGCTTTAATTTGAGAAACTCTGGCCTCAACATCTTTTGACTCTCCAGCACCATCAACGATAGTTGTGTTTTCTTTATCAACATTTACTTTCTTAGCATTCCCTAAGTGAGCAAGCTCTGCACTCTCTAGGCTCATACCAAGCTCTTCAGAGATCACAGTTCCACCAGTTAGTGTTGCGATATCTTTAAGCATCTCTTTTCTTCTATCACCAAAACCAGGGGCCTTGATAGCACATACGTTAAGAGTTCCTCTAAGTTTGTTCACAACAAGAGTTGTAAGGGCCTCACCCTCAACATCTTCAGCAATAATAAGAAGGGGCTTATTTGTTTGCATTGATTTCTCAAGGATAGGAAGAAGTTCTTTCATGTTAGAAATCTTCTTATCTGTAATCAAGATATTTGGGTTTTCAAAAGCACATTCCATTTTCTCAGCATCATTGATGAAATATGGAGAAAGGTATCCTCTATCAAACTGCATACCTTCAACAACATCTAAAGTTGTTTCAGCTGTTTTTGATTCTTCAAGAGTGATAACTCCATCTTTTCCTACTTTTTCCATAGCTTCAGAAAGTAGGTTACCGATTTCGATATCGTTGTTGGCAGAAATAGTACCTACCTGAGCGATCTCTTCTTTTGTGCTAACTTGTTTAGTCGCTTTTTTAAGAGCATCAACAACTTTTTCAACAGCTAGATCAACACCTCTTTTAAGCTCCATTGGGTTATGCCCAGCTGTAACAAACTTAACACCTTCTCTGTAGATAGCTTGAGCTAGAACAGTAGCAGTTGTTGTACCGTCACCAGCGTCATCATTTGTTTTTTGGGCGACTTCTTTAACCATTTGTGCACCCATATTTTCAAAATTATTCTCAAGCTCAATTTCTTTAGCAACAGAAACACCATCTTTTGTGATTGCAGGAGCACCAAAAGACTTTTGAATAACTACGTTTCTTCCTTTTGGTCCAAGAGTTACTTTAACTGCATTCGCCAAAGAGTTTACTCCGTGTAGGATTAACCCTCTCGCATCTTCACTATACTTCAATTCCTTAGCCATATTTAAACTCCTTATATTATTTAATTAAATTAATTATTTTGTGAATACACCAAGAATGTCGTCTTCTTTCATTATAAGATATTCTTTTCCTTCAACTTTTACTTCGGTACCTGCGTACTTACCAAAAATAACAGTATCTCCTTCTTTTACATCAAGAGGTCTTACTCCTCCATCATCAAGCCTATAACCTGGGCCTGTAGAAACAACCTTACCTTGAGCAGGCTTTTCTTTGTTATTATCTGGGATAATAATTCCACCAGCTGTTTTTGTTTCTTCCTCTACTCTTTCTACTAGAACACGATCTTGAAGTGGTCTAACTTGCATACGATCCTCCGTTTTATTTAAGTTCGTTATTTCGACACTTTAATTAAGTTAATAGCCTACTCAATTTAGTATCAGACTTGCTGGTGTCAAGGGTAGAGCTGAACTTTTTTTCAGAATTACACTAGACGCTAAGCGTTGCATACCTGTAACCTCTTAAAACTAGGAAATTGACTATGAGAGTATTTATTTAAGGTCAAACCAATTGACTCCCATCGATGATGCAACCTTAAGTGGGACCTTTAGTTTTACCACATTTTCCATCTCATTTTTAACGAGGTCCATTATATAGACCAATTCTTCTTCGATGACCTCAAAGATAAGTTCATCATGCACCTGCAAAAGCATCTTCGATTGAACAGCATCCTCTGTTAATTTTTTATCAATGCTAATCATGGCCAACTTGATAATATCTGCGGCAGTTCCTTGTATCGGACTATTAATGGCCATTCTTTCGGCTTGGGCCTTCACATTACGATTTTTTGAGTGAATATCTGGTAGAAACCTTTTTCTTCCAAAGAAAGTTTCACAATACCCCTTTTCTTCTGCGTAATCTTTAAGTGAGTCAAGATATCCCTTCACCTTTCCAAAATTATTAAAGTAACTTGTGATATAGTCTTTCGCCTCTTTTCTAGAAATCCCTAATTGCTTGGCCAAACCAAATGAAGATTGTCCGTACATAAGTCCAAAGTTAACGGCCTTAGCACTTTCTCTCTGTGCTTTGGTAATCTTTTCTGGTGCTATACCTAAAACTTCAGCAGCAGTTTGTGTATGAATATCTTGATCACTTAGAAAAGCTTGAACCAAGGTTGGGTCTTCTGAGAAATGAGCAAGTAATCTTAACTCAACTTGAGAATAGTCGGCAGAAAAAAGAAGCCTTCCTGGAGTTGCAATAAAGGCCTTCCTAATTTTTTTACCTAGATCACTTCTGGCCGGTATATTTTGTAAATTAGGATTAACAGAAGCTAACCTACCTGTTGCAGCAGTATGTTGGCTAAAATTTGTATGAAGCCTATGAGATGTTGGGTTAATCAGCTTCGGAAGGGCCTTAACATAAGTACTTTGTAATTTATCAACCTCTCTAAAATTAAGTATTAAAGAAGGAAGAGGTCCTAATCCTCTTGAAACTAATTCTTCTAAAACATCAGAGGCAGTAGAATAACCGGTTTTTGTTTTTGTAATGACAGGCATTTCTAGTTTTTCAAAAAGAAGCTCACTGACCTGTTTAGGTGAACGAAGATTGACTGGTCCATCCATTTCAACCTTCTGTTTTTTTACTTCTTTGGCCACTTCACTTTCTATGTCATCTATAATTTCCTGAAACTCTTTCTCTAGTTTTTTAAGATATTCTGAATTGAGAAGAACCCCCTCTTTTTCCATTTTTGCCAATACAGGAATGAGTTTTTCATCAATATCATCGTAAACTTTTTGAAGATCCTTATTCTTAAGTTCCTTTTTAATTTCCTCACCGAGCTTGAAACTAACTATTGCTTTTTCACTCATAATATCAAAAAGCTGATCTATACTAATCTCCTCGCCTTGAAGTTTCTTCTTTCCATAGTCAGTCATTTCATGACCTAAATATTTCTTAGCAAGGGTTTTTAAATCATAATTATTTGAACTGCTTGAAACATAATGAGCAAGGGTTAAGTCAAAAATTTTAACATCAAAAGGAATATCCTTAATGAGAGCATGCCTTACGTCTCTTTTAGAATGCTCTGTATAAATTTGTCCTTTTTTATTTCCCCAAATAGTTTTCAAGATTTTATGACAGTTATCTTCTTTGAGATTTGAACCTGACGTTTGAAAAGGGAAAAAGAACGATTCCTTATCACTGATTGCTACACTGATCGCAAAAATTTTTCTTTGAAAAAAGTCATCTTCAGTATACTCGGTATGAAAAGAGATTTCTTTCTGCTCGCAAATACGCTTTAAAATTTCCTTAAAGCTGTTATTGTCTACAAGTTGTTTTTCAAATTCTATTTTAGTATGACTTTCATTTTCAATAATCTTAAACTCTCCCTCTTCAGAACTATCAGTGTTTCGAGCAAGATCTTTAAGCTTCTGTACTATTGTTTTAAAACCCAAACTTGTTAAAAACTCCATCAAATCTGGTGACGGATAAAAGCTAAACTTCGTATTTTCAGGCTTTGTTTCCAGGTCTAGGTCCGTTTTAATTTCGATAAGTTTCTTAGACAGTAAACCTTGATCGAGATAAATAGAAAATGCTTCTGTAAGCTTTTTTCCCTTAAGCTCTTCTTTGTTTTTTATACACTCATCAAGAGATCCATATTCGGCCAAAAGTTTTGCTGCTCCCTTGGCCCCTATTCCTTTCATACCTGGAATATTATCTGAGGAATCACCCACCATAGAAAGATAATCTACAATTTGATCGGGACGAACTCCCATTTTTTCGAAAACACCCTCTTCATCATAAATTTTATTTTTCATCGTATCGACAATCTTGACCCCATTACCTACAAATTGCATAAGGTCCTTGTCTCCAGAGGCAACTAAAATTTCCTCAAATTCATCTACCCACTGAGTACAAACGCTACCAATAATGTCATCCGCCTCAAAGCCAGGTAACTCTAGAACGTGTAGATTCATTTTCCTTATCATCTTATCTATTAAATCAAATTGCGGAATAAGCTCTTCTGGTGGCTCGGTTCTATTGGCCTTATATTGATCATAAATTTCGTGACGAAAGTTAGGTCCTTTACTATCACGGGCAATAAAGAAATGAGCATTTGGATAAGTAGAAAAAAGCTTTTGTAACATGGATAGAACACCACTAACTGCATTTGTAGGTGTACCATCTGGGGCCGTTAAATTGTGTCGAATAGCGTAGAAGGCCCTAAAAATAAAAGACATCAGATCTACAACAATGAGTTGCTTATATTTTGGTTTTCCCATTTTTTCCCCTAGAGATAAAAACGGGATACTAGCACCACAAAGAAGAGATGGCCTTACGGGCTAGGTCTTACTTCTGAGGAATCAAACCAGCCTGATTTTTTACTATTTCTTGCGGCCACAGTATTTCGATCATTTCCCATGACAGATGTATCGGCCATAACATCGCCCAATCGGTGTCCTGAATCAAGCTTAACAATAAGATAGATTTCCATAACGATAAGCGGAATTCCTAGTAAAATGGAAAATATCCAACCCCAAACAGGTAATATGGCCGGAATAAGAGGCACTATAATAGGTAGATTTCGAATAAAAGACTGCCTCGTACTGCATGGGGATCCATCTTCTAATGAGATTACACAAAAGCCCATAAACTTCTTACCAACGGATTGCCCATTTTGAAGAGAGTCACAAACCCCTAAATAGAGCACAGCAAAAAGAATTCCTACAGGATAAAAGAAAATGGCCAAAATAAGCACAATAAAGAGGTCAATTGACTTTGCAATTAATCGAGAAAGGATTGCAACCCTTACAGGTCCTCTTAAGAAGTACTTTCTTTTCATGTTTAGATGTTATCTCACAGTGCGACTATGGGAAACAAGGATTTTTTTTTATTATAAATTATTGATATTAGGTATTTTAGGATAAATTGAGCTGTGTACAAATATTTTTTCCTAATATAAATAAAATTTGAAATTTAATAGAAATTGGAGATTTTATGGCCTCTGTAAATAAAACTGATTCAGCAAACTTTGATAACGATGTTCTAAAAGCCGAAAAACCTGTTCTTGTAGACTTCTGGGCAGAGTGGTGTGGAACTTGTAGAACCATCGGTCCAATACTTGATGAACTCGCTAATGAAATGGGTGAAAGTGCTCAAATACTTAAAGTAAATGTAGATGAGAACGCAGATCTCGCTAAAAAATATGGAATCAGAGGTATTCCAACAATGATTTTCTTTAAAAATGGTGAAGCTGCTAAAACTCTTGTTGGGCTTCAACCAAAAGAAGAAATTAAAAAGTCTCTAGAAGAACTAGAGTAGTTAGGATTAATTCATGGAAGATTATCTAAGCAGGGCCTTTAGCGAGGCCCACCAAGTTCTGGGTACATTTTTTACCAAAACTGAAAACCTAAAGAATGTTGAGAAGTTTGTGTCAGTACTTGTACAATCCTATCAACAACAAGGTCGTGTCTTTAGTGCAGGAAATGGTGGCTCTTTATGTGACTCGATGCACTTTGCAGAAGAGCTAACTGGTCGGTTTAGAAAAAACCGATCTCCCTTGGCTGCCATGTCAATTAACGATCCTTCTCACATCACTTGTGTAGCTAATGACTTTGGCTATGATGAAATATTCTCTCGATACCTAGAGGCTTGGGCAAAAAGCGGAGATGTTTTTTTGGCCATCTCAACAAGTGGTAACTCTACTAATATAGTCAAGGCCGTTGAAATGGCAAAAAAGAAGGGCGTATGTACCCTTGGTCTATTAGGTAAAGGCGGCGGTAAGCTAAAAGACCTATGTGATCACTCCATTATCATTGATAGTAAAAGTACCGATCGAATACAAGAAATGCATATTAAAATTATCCATTGTTTAATTGAGGGAATTGAAAGAGAGCTCTTTCCCGAAAATTATAAATCCATAGAACTTACAAACTAGGGCAATAAGTTCCAACTCAGTTTTTCCTTTCTTATAATCACTTAAAATAAGATTAATAGATATAAATGAGAGAGGTATTTCCATGGACGGAGCATCATTAGGAACTATTAATTCAATTGCTGCCTTTATGCAAGAAGGTGGGGCCTTTATGTGGGTTATCCTTTTTGTTTGGGGATTTGGTTTAGCAATTGCCCTAGAAAGATTCATTAAACTTATGTTTAGGCTTGATGTAGATGGGCCAAGTTTTATGAATGAACTTCAAAGATATGTATTATCCAATGATATTCAAGGGGCCATTAGAATTTGTTCTGGATCAAAGGCCATGTTACCTAAAGTTTTAAAGTCTGGTTTAAAAAGAAGTACTCAAAAATCAGAACAAATTCAAAATGCATTAGATGCAACAGCATTAGAGGTAATTCCAAAAGTAGAATTAAGACTTAATTACTTAGGACTAGTAGCAAATATAGCGACTCTTTTAGGACTGCTAGGAACTATTCAAGGTTTGATCCAATCTTTTGCGGCCGTTGCAAGTGCCGACCCTGCTCAGAAGGCCGAACTACTGGCCACAGGTATATCTAAGGCGATGAATACAACTTACCTTGGTCTTTTAGCAGCAATAACAATAATGGTTATTCATACATTTTTAGCAGCGAAGTCTGAAAAAATCGTTAGTGAAATTGATGAGTATTCTGTAAAGCTACTAGATTTACTAGGTACTAAAAAGACTCATCAGTAGGAGCCCTTTGTGTATAAACTACCTAGTCGAAAGAGAAGGGTTAGAACCGAGGTAAAGAAACCAAATCTAGTACCTATTCTAGATGCGGTATTTATCTTCATTTTCTTTTTACTACTTTCTGCTAATTTTAGTATTATTTATGAAATTACCAGTAATGTTCCTATCGTATCTGATTCACCACCACCAAAGGAAAAACCTCTCGCACTTACTTTAAGAATAAATCCACAAGATTTATCTCTTTATAAAGGTGTTCCTCAAACATTTGTAAGAAAGTTTGTAAAAAGAGATAAAGATTATGATCTTCTTTCATTAAGATCCTATTTAATTAGTATTAAGCAAAAATTTCCGAACGAAAAAGGAATTATATTTGAGCCTAAGGTAGATCTAAAGTACGAGGAAATTGTAAAAATCATGGATGCTGTTAGACAGCTCAAAAACACCGAACCGGCCATTTATGTAAAAGACAAAGTTAATGGAGATGTTCGGACAAGACTATTATTTGATGACATCATTTTTGGAGATATCCAGAGTTAATTATGGCAGGAAAAAACAGATCAATAAGAAACAGAGGAAAGAGAAGAAAAATTGGGCCATTAGAGCTCGACATTACTTCTTTATTAGATATTCTTGTAATTCTTCTTGTTTTTCTTCTTAAGAGCTATAACTCTTCTGGTATAGTTTTCAACGTACCTAAAGAAGTAAAACTCCCCTTTTCACACTCTTCATCTCCAGGATCAGCTGGTGTTATGGTGCAAGTATCTCCAAGTATGATATGGGTTGAGGATAAGGTAGTTGTTAATAGTAGAAACATGATAAACAGGGCAACTTTTGATGATGGTGGAAGAAGAATTATACCTCTCTATAATGAACTTATTAAGATAAAAAGAACAAGTAAAATTGTTGAAAAAAGTTCACCTAATGCAAAGA
>JAURDE010000066.1 GCA_030828105.1 Bdellovibrionota bacterium
CACTATAGGTTTGCTCTACCCCTTCTGCTTCGCAGGCCAAAATCATACAGTCCGTTCCTGTACCCGTGCTTAATTTTTCCGACTTTGTGCTTTGAATTTTATTTTCTAGAACAGCGAGAGTTCTCGCTTCACTTATAATACTTAGGGCCTCAAGTTTGGCATTCATATTAAGAGCACAATTTACTGAAAGAACAATATTAATGGTTCCTACTCTGGGATAACTTCTTGCGGGATCTCCTACGCGAAGTGCATTACCCATACCAACAGTACTTAGGCATTTTACTGATATCCCTCCTTTCTCAAAGGAGCTTAGAGAGGGGTCTTCAATCCTAGCTGAAGTCATAAGTCCAATACCATTTATTCCATCATTGACCATTCTTCTTTTTAGAACTTCAATGGGATCAAGATGAATAGGGAGTTCTTTTTCATGAACCTTGGCCCAGTAAATATCTTGACCAGTACTTTCACCACCACCAACAATGGCCCAGCTTAGAAACTTCTTAGGTCTATCAAATTGAATATGAATAAAGCGATTATTTATTTTAATGTCCATATTCACCTAGACAGCTTTCTATAAAATGTTTTGCTAAAAGATGGTTTGATCCAAAGTGAGCGTGTACATAACTTCCTAGGATGCGATCATTTTTATAGCCTTCTTTTGAAACGGCCTTATTTCTTCTTTTTCGAAGACTAAAAACAAGAGGATTCTCTTGTGCCGATTCTAAAGTAGAGTAGCGAAACTGATGCCCTCTAAAGCGAAGACCTTTAGGGCCAATAATTGTTGAATCTTTAAGCTCAACTTCGACATAACCAAGTGCTTGAAGTTTATTTTCCATTTTTGCCTGACCTTTTAGAAGACCAAGCATAGGATAGGTTTTATTGTCTAAGGTTATGATGCCCTCACTTAAATACATAAGGCCCCCGCATTCTCCATAGATAGGGCCTTTAAATTTTTTAATATCTTCGATCATGCTCTTATTTTCTGAAAGTTCTTTGGCATGAACTTCAGGATAACCCCCACCAATGAGGATTCCATCAATATTTTCTGGAAGCTTCGAGTCTTTTAAAGGAGAAAAAGGGATAAGCTCTGCCCCCATATTTTTTAAAAGGTTAAAGTTTTCTTCATAATAAAAATGAAAAGCGTCGTCGTGGGCGTAAGCAATAACGCATTTTTTTTGCTCATTTTGAGAAAGGGCAACGGGAGCTTCTTTTTCCTTTGCCTCTTTAGCGAGGTCCAATAGAGCATTGGTGTCGACATGTTCACTTATTTTATTTTCCCAGTAATCAAAGACTTCTTCGGAGATCATCTCTTTACTAGCGGTGGTCAGACCGAGATGTCTTGATGGAAAATGCATATTACCTTTAGTAACACCCCCAAATACGGTGGTTTCTTGAATTGCTCTTTTTAAAAGATCAAGATGACCTGCACTTCCGACTCGATTACAAAGAACCCCTCCAAAATGTAGTTCTTTATCAAAGCCTTTGAAGCCATTAACTAGAGCAGCAATACTTCTTGCCATTCCGGAAGCATCACATACTAAAACAACGGGAGCACCTAAAATTTTAGAGATCTCTGCTGTTGAACCAGCTTCATTTGTAGGACTAAGCCCATCATAGAGGCCCATCACTCCTTCAATAAGGGCCAGGTCATAATCTTTTGAGGCGTTATAAAAAGTGGAAAGAACAGAGTTGGTTCCCATCATCCAGCTATCAAGGTTAACACTACTGCTTCCAGAGGCCCTTTGATGATAAGTAGGATCAAGATAATCAGGGCCACATTTAAAAACCTTAGTTCGAATTCCTTTTTTGTTAAAATATCTCGCCAAGGCACAGATGATTGTCGTTTTGCCAACATTGCTATGAGTTCCAGCGATTACAATTCGAGGAATATTAATCTTCATGTTTTTCTCCTAATTTTTCAGAGATGCACTCAACAAGAGACTCAATGGAATCATAAGAGGCTTGAGTAATATTGGGATTATATTTCTTTGCTTCTTCAGTAGTTTTCATTCCGATCGTAAAGAGAGGACAACTTAAAATCTTTTCCCAACTACTTTCTCCTACAATCTTTACAGAGGAAGAGCTAGCAAATACGGCGGCATCAAATTCAGGAGGAAAAATATCTGGAAAAGTGTGTTCAGATTCATAAAGGCTTAAATAAGTGCTTTTAATGTTTGCTTTTTCAAGGTCTTCGATAAGACTTTTTCTACCTCGATTTCCACCGAGAATAAGAATTTCAGAAGGAAGAGGGATTTTATTTAAAGCATTTTTACAATGACCATGAAGACAGCTTGCCTGAAGAGCTCTTTTGCCAAGAGCAAAACTGGTTTTTTCATCTAATGTAATTAGCTGATGGTCAATAAGTTCTCTAATATCACAATTAAGTTCAAAAAGATTATCAAAGAAATAATCAACTGTTTTAGGATCTGAAAAAAGTATGCATTTATTTTTTTTAAGCTCCTCTGAGAGAAATACGTTTTTCTTGAACTTGGAACTAATAAAAGGAGCTTCTAAAACATCAGCACCAAGCTCTCTTAGTGAATTAGCAAGTTCTGATTTTTGCTCTCTTGCCCTAGCGACAAATATTCTTTTATTACGTAAAGGAAGCTTTTTTCGCCAATCAAAATGTTCTCTGGAATAAATAACTTCTCCAACAATGATGAGTGCCTGAATTTTAGGGTTAATATCTGTGGTTTTGGAACTTAAGTTTTCAAGTGTTCCTTGAATAATGATTTCATTTCCACAAGTCGCTGCACCAATATAAATAGCAGGAGTTTCTGGTTTCCTTCCATGTTCAATTAGTCTTTTACAATTCTCTTCAATCTTTGAGGCCGCCATATAAATGACTATCGTTCCACCCGTTTGAGCAAGAGGCTTCCATTTACTATTGCTTGGAGATCCTCCTCTTAAATCATGTCCAGAGGCGAAGACGACATCACTAGCAAAATCTCTATGGGTAAGAGGAAAGCCTGCAAAGCTAGCAGCGCCAAGAGAAGAAGAAACCCCAGGAACGACTTCAAAATCGATTCCTTCTTCTTTTAGAGCAATACATTCTTGATAGCCTCGTCCAAAGATAAAGGGATCTCCAGATTTGAGTCTGACGACATTTTTTCCAGCCTTGGCCATTTCGATAACCAGAGGATGAATATTGTAACCCAATTTACTACTTCCATAACCTCGGTAGCCAATAGGGATGAGTTTTGCGTGGGGAGGAATAGTTGCTAGCAAAGTAGGAGATATAAGAGCATCATAGGCCACAACATCGGCCTTTAACAAAAGCTCTTTTGCCCGGACAGTCATAAGATCTGCTCTGCCTGGGCCTGCACCTACAAGATAGACGACTCCTTTTTTATTCACTGACTGTGATCTCCTTCTTTGCTTTTCGAAATCCGTGGGTAAAGTCAGAAGCGTAAAGTCTTGAATCGGGAAAGTCTGTATTTCCTAAAACTTTAGAAATAACAATAATAGCAGTTGCTGTTATTTTTTCTTTTTTTACTTTAGAGACGATATCCTCTAGAGTTCCTCGAACAATTTTTTGATCTGGCCAACTTGCTTTTTGAACAATGGCAACAGGATAGGTCTTGGGATAAATTTCAGAGAGTTCATCCACAACTTTCTTAATGAGTCCGACGCTTAAAAAGAGAACAAGAGTTGCCTCACTTTTAGCAAGATCTCTTAACTTCTCTTTAGGAGGCATGGGAGTTCGTCCCTCCATTCGAGTGATGATGACGGTTTGAGAAACTTCGGGAAGAGTGAGTTCTTGTTTAAGGGCCGCAGCACTAGCGGCAAAACTGGATACTCCTGGAATGATCTCCCAATCTATTTCCATTTCATCAAGCCTTCTCATCTGTTCTGCAGTGGAGCCAAAAAGAGAAGGGTCTCCGGTATGAACTCTTGCGACATTCTTATTTTCTTCTTTAGCTTTTTTAAAGAAGGCCATAATTTCATCAAGGTCCATTCCCGCTGAGTCTTTTACGACGGCATCTTTGGATGCTCTTTCAATCACGGCCTTTGGAACAAGACTTCCGGTATAAAGAACATAAGGAGACTCTTCAATAATTCGAGCCCCTTTTACGGTTATAAGTTCCGGATCTCCTGGGCCTGCGCCAATTATATAAACCTTCATCATTTTCTCCTTAACACTTTAAGAGTTCTTCTCGAACCATTTCCCATATTTCTTTGGGCATCTGACAAAGCCATCGAATATCGTGATAACTTTGTTGATTGAGTAAAACTTTATTAGATTTTTCTTTAACGAGCCTTCCAACTCTTTTAGAAATAGATTTGTTTCTTAAGATCGCCCATTTCTCATAAAGGTTAAAGGCCATCTCAATGCCTCCACCTTCGCATAGAAATTCAAAGTCATTTTTAACATCATTTACTTTTTTAAGTTCTCGAACAATTCCGTCTTTGTAGATTTCGAGCTCTTTAAAGCCTTTTTTACTTAAATCACAAGGGGTTTTAAATTCACCAATTTGAAAATATTGTTTTCCATCAAAATAGAGAAGAGCTCCTTCCATCCATCCGAGGTAGCTTGGGTTAGTTGTTTTAATAGGAAGGGCAGGCCTTTCTTCTTCTACCTTCTTTTCTTTTTTAGGACCTTTATCGAGGATACTTAAAGCATTAAGGGCCGACTGAACGGGATCTTTTTTGGTCACAAAGCTTTTGTCATGAATATCTTTTGGGGTTACCCAACTATCGGTTGGGGTCACATAGGTCTTGGCCAGCTTAAAGTTTTCCCCTTCCTCTTTTTTTAGATCTTCAAGTCTTGAATTCATATCTCCTTCATGACGAAGAGAGAATGTTTTTCTCTGCCCTTCTTTGACTTTACCGGTCTCCATCTCGTACTTATTGCTATAGCCTCTTGGCGTGACCATATAGCCTTCATAGAGATAGGTTTGAGAGGAACCAACGATGACTGTTGTAAGCATTCCAATTTCATAATCAAGGAAGTGATCAAGGTCACTCATAACGATATGTTCTCGTTTTCGATAACCACTTTTTACAAGAGCGACGGGTGTCGTCCCTGGACGATATTTTTTAAGAATTCTTTGGGCCTCAACAATTTGCCTCTGTCTTCTTCCACTGGCCGGGTTATAAAAACTGATAACAAAATCACCTTGAGCGGCCGATTCAATTCTTTTTTCAATGACTGTCCATGGAGTAAGAAGATCAGAAAGACTAATTGTACAGGAGTCATGAATAAGAGGAGCTCCTACTCTTGAACCACAACTAACAGAGGCCGTTATTCCAGGGTGAAATTGAATCTGAGGATCATCTCCTCTTTTCCAGTTCATCTCTTTTAAGACTTCAAAAACGAGACCGGCCATTCCGTAAACACCAGCATCTCCAGAAGAAATAAGAGAAATAGTTTTCCCTTCTTTGGCCATTTCAATGGCCACTCTGGCCCGTCCAATTTCTTCACTCATCCCTGTTCGGGTGATTTCTTTTCCTTCAATATGCTTTTTAATAAGCCTTATATAGGTTGTGTAACCAATGACATGATTGCTTTCTTGAATGGCGCGAAGAGCACTTGGAGTAATATGATCATCATTTCCTGGGCCAATTCCTACAATATGAAGAGTTCCCATTAGCGCACCTCCTGTCTAGAAGGGTGTTCCAACTTGGCCATAGCAAGAGTCATATTTTTTCCGTCTTCTGAAAGGCTGAACTTTTTCTTAGGCATAAGAAGTTTTTTTGCTCCTGCTTTTAAAAGACAGGCCGCTTCACCAACACTTCTTGTACCCACATATTTTTTTACTACTTCACTGGGGTTTTCAATTCCTTCGACTTCATCAAGCTGATGCGCCTTATAGATTTCAATTGGCCAGTTGAATTCTTTACTAAGCTCTAAAAGAGCAGGCTCATCTTTTTTAAGATCAATAGTGGCAAGAGCTCGAACACTTTTAGGAGATATTGCTTTTTCTTTTAGAAAGTGAAGGACTCCCTTTTTTACAACTTCATAGGGCGTATCTTTATCACAACCAATTCCTAATACTATGTTCTTGGGATGATAGATGACAGAGTTTTCCCAGTGATCCTTGTGAGTTTTTCTCACATTACTTCTTTCTGTAGCAATGAGAAGTATCTCATAATCTTTTGGATTCACTCCTTCTAAAGACGTTGCATACTCAACCCCTTTAGGAAGAGCTTTATCCATGGGCCAAAAAGAGGGCTCGCCTGATTCTTGAACAAAAAGGACCTTTTCTTCATTTACAACGGCCGCACACCCCCTTGTGACATTACGATCCATATCTTCAAGTTCCCAACCAAGATCGCGTCCAAGGATATCTACAGTGAGTGTTCCTCCCACATCACTAGCGGTAGTAATGACGGCCTGATTATTTAAGATTTCAGATACTCTATCGGTGTAAGCATTACCACGGCCAACATGACCAGAGAGTACACAGATACTAAAAAGAGCTTTGTCATCGACACAAACAATGGCCGGGTCAACTTTTTTATTTTCTAATAAAGGGGCAATCATACGAACAACGGCACCAACGCTAATAATATGAATATGACAATTATATTCTTTAAAAGTCTTTTTTAAGGTAGGTCCCATAGGAAGGCCCATTTCGTAAGAGCCTTCTGGGGCCTTATCAATGAGTCTTTTAGAGACGTAGAGGTCAGCATCGGGTAGAGATTTTTTAAGTCTTTTGGCTATTTCCAGTCCGTGTTTTGTAATAATATAAAGAGCAAATTCTTTTCTCATACTTGAGCTCCTCGAAGTACACCTTTTCGTTTTCGAATAGAGATGACGACCATAGAAAAATAAGCACAGTCATCATTTTTAATAGTGGTGAGATCTTTTACGATGGTTTGATCCTCTGTTGTTCCGTAGGAGACATAGGTGGCCTTATCTAAAAGCCCTAGAGGTTTAAGAGTTTCAATAAGTTTGGGTATCATTTTACCGACTTTAGTTAAAACAATACTATCAAAATCTTCAACTAGTCTTGGAAGGTCTTCAAGGCCGTAGGTCGCAGGGAAAACACAAAACCGTTCTTTCCCATCGACTAGAGGAGTTTTAAGTTCTGCTGGAACCGCTAGAACTGAGCTGACTCCAGGAACAATTTCAACTTCCAGTCCTGGCCAGCGCTCTCCACATTCATCTAATAAATAAGACCAAGTGGAGTAAACGCTGGGGTCACCTTGAGTAATAAAGGCAACGGATTTTCCTTGTTCAAGTCGTTCTCCGATTTCTTTAAAGGCCTTATCCCACGCTGGAATGAGGATTGTATGATCTTTAGTCATAGGAAAGGTAAGAAAGAGTTTTTCTTGTTCTTCATTTTCTTGAACGACAGGTTTACAGATTCTCCAAGCAAATGGACGGAATTTATCTGATGATTTTGGAATGGCGATGACATCAACGTTATTGAGGACGTTAACGGCCCTTAAAGTAATGAGGTCCGTTGCACCTGGCCCTACACCGACGCCATAGAGTTTTCCATATTTACTCATTTTCTTTTCCTTTTTTAGTTACGCTAAAGAGATGAATGGGATTGAGAGCGTCATATCTCATATAGTGAGCAAGCTTTTTTCCTCTTGAGACTTGAACGAGTTCAAGTTCAGGAAAATATCCAAGCTCTTTAAAAGATTCATAGGCACTTGAGACGTTATCGAGAGTAATAGCGCTGACGACAACTCTTCCCCCTTCTTTTAATTTATCCAGCACAAAACTGAGGGTTTCTTTCATGCTTCCTTTTGTTCCTCCAATAAAAACACAATCTGGACTTGGAAGATCCTCTAGGGCCTTAGGAGCGAGTCCCTCAATGACGTTGATATTATCAGTTTTAAAATTAATCGCATTTTCTTTACAAATTTCTACCCCTTCAGGATCAACTTCAATGGCGTGCACCTCTCCATCAATAGCGATTTTTGCTGATTCAATAGAAACGCTTCCTGATCCAGCTCCAATATCCCAGATGATACTATCTCTTTTAATTTCCATATTACTAATGGCAAGAGCGCGAACTTCTTTTTTCGTGATGAGACCTTTTTTAGGCATTCTTTTAGCGAATTCTTCATCGGCCCTAATTTTAAAAGCAGGAGCAGTGAATCTACTTATTCTTTTTAATATAACGACATTTAGAGGTGAGAATTCCCCCTTAATATTTTCTACACTAAAACTTGAGGCTTTTTCATTAGCTCCACCAAGATTTTCTAGGACATGTATTTCCCAGTCGAGCTCATTATATTCTTTAAGGTAACTTGCAATTCGAATAGGGGAGTTTTCTTCATCGGTTAATAGGGCAACCTTTGATTCATGTTGTAGTTTATTAATCAGACCTTTTATTGGCCTTCCGTGTACAGAGATTACTTTGCAATTGTCCCATTTCTCCTTGATTCGAGAAAAGGCAAGTTGGATGCTCGAAAGATTTGGTAGAATTTCAATATGCTCTTTTCCAATCTTTTTTGAAATGAGATCTCCCACACCATAAAAAAGAGGATCTCCACTAGCAAGAACAACCACATTATTTTCTTCACAAAGAGAAGCAATTTCGCTGATCACTTTCATTAGCCCATTTTGAAATGAAATTTTATGACCTCTAAAGTCTGGAAAAAAATCAAGCTGACGATTACCACCCACAAGAACCTGTGCCCTTTGAATTTTACCGAAGGCCACGGAGGTAAGACCTCCACATCCTTCATCTCCAATTCCCACGATGGTTACTGCTGCCATTATTGATAGTCCTTTGTGGAAAGAAGAAGAAGAGCATGAATAATAGAGACAGCGATGGTAGAGCCACCTTTTCTGCCTCGACTAAGAATATAAGGAGCATGAAGACCTTCTTTTCGAACCATATCAAGAACTTCTTCTTTGGACTCTACTGCGGAAACAAATCCCACAGGGACACCAATAATAAGGGCCGGTCTTACACCTTCTTCCCTAATGAGTCGGCAAAGTTCAAGAAGAGAAGTAGGAGCATTTCCAATAGCTATGACAGCTCCATCAAGAAGACCTAATTGATGTGCTTTTTTCATCGCCTCAATGGCCCTAGTTGTATTTTTTTCCTTAGCGACTTCAATAACATCATCATCAGAAATAAAACAATGAGTGCTACATTCATAAGCGTCAAGCCTTGCTTTATTAAGACCTGCAATAATCATTTGAACATCGGTTATAATTGGGCAGCCCTTTTTAAGAGCATCGATACCACTTTTAATTCCATCCTCTGAAATCATCATAAGGTGTTTGTATTCAAAATCCGCAGTTGCGTGAATAACCCTTCGAACGACTTCCCATTGAGAGGGAGTAAAATCGTGAGGGCCTACTTCCTGGTTAATGACATCAAATGAATTGTTTTCAATACTTCGACCAAGCCCGGTCATTTGTCTCATATCATTCATGATTTTACTTCTCCTTTTGGTATCATTTCCGCTTGTCCCATTAGGTTTCCACTAAAATCGACAAGGTATGTGTTCATTTTGATTTGATGATCAACGTGAGAAAGACATTTCTCATTAGTTCGCTCACAAATCTTAATTGTTATTTCAGCTTTGTTTTGTTCTTCGCAAATTTCAAGGGCCCTCCTTGCTGTAGTAGATGTTCGGATTTCCTCACAGTATTTTTGGTCAAGCCCTATTTCTTTTGCGAGTTCTGCGAGCATATCCATATTGACATCGGAACCAGCTGCGTGGGTCATCATTTTTCCATCGGCCATTTTAGAGAGTTTTCCCATCATACCCACAATTATGACGAGCTTAATCCCATTTCGCGAGGCCCTTTTAAGGCCTGTACCAATAAAGTCCCCAACTTGAATAAAGGCAAGCTCATCAAGGTGAGGAAAAAGATCCATGGCATACTTTTCACTCTTTCCACCAGTGGTAAAAACAACGGTACTTAATTTATTATTCTTTGCCATATCGACGGCCTGAACAACGCTTGCTCTAAAGGCGGCCGTTGAATAAGGTCGTACAATCCCGGTGGTGCCTAGAATAGAAATTCCACCAATAAGACCAAGTCTAGCATTGAGTGTTTGCTTGGCCATCTCTTCTCCACCAGGAACAGAGATTTCTACATCGGCCCCACTATAGGGTGAGTTTTGAATTTCTTCTAAAATCATTTCTGTAATATTTTTGTGGGGAACAGGATTAATGGCCGAA
The DNA here is from genome assembly GCA_030828105.1 of Bdellovibrionota bacterium. Classification (GTDB taxonomy): domain Bacteria; phylum Bdellovibrionota; class Bacteriovoracia; order Bacteriovoracales; family Bacteriovoracaceae; genus JAURDE01. The sequence goes on from JAURDE010000066.1 coordinate 10,108, forward strand.
GTTCCAACTTCAAGACCAAGCCCTTTCTGAGTGACTTTGGCCACTCCTTCGCCTCCATAGATATGAATTTTTCCACCATTATTAAGACGTACCTTGGCCGTAAGTTCTGCTTTATCAGTACAGTCAGGATCATCTCCTGCATCTTTAACTACTGAGCAGATGGCATAGTCCTCATGGATTTCAAAACGCTTAAGCGCAAAAGTGACCTTTTTTCCAACAGGAAGAGTTGTTTCAATGGCATCAAAGCTTTTTTTCCAAAGCAGTGCCCTTGCTGCTGCTTTTGCAGCTGCCGCTGAACAGGCCCCAGTTGTAAAGCCCTCTCTTAAATTTTTGGTTTCTTTTTTTTGCTCTTTCAAACGCTATCTTTATTAAAATAGACTTCCGTGCCAATATGATTCTCATTAACTCCTTTTTCAATGAGATATTCTTTAATCTTATTTACAATGATTCCATCCCCGGCCAACAGGGCCGTTCTTGGGTTGTGATGTTGATTAGCGATAGACTTTGCCTTGTGTAAGACTTCATCTCTACCTTCAGAGCCATATTCAGCGATAGGAACAATTTCAAAGTGGGCAAGGCCAGGTGGAATTCTTTTTTGAACCATTTCAAAATCCAGAAAATAATCCTTATCACTAACCATCCAGTAAAAGGAAACATTCTCTTTTTGTTTTAGTTTTTTTGAATTTACAAAACTTAGGGCACTTGCCAAGGCAGTATCAGTGGCCAAAACAAAGACATCTCCTTCTCCAAAAAAGTCTTCGTCTTTTAGAAATTTACCCCATGGCCCTGAAAAGGTAATAACATCATCAACTTGAAGGTGATTGAGGTATTGATTAGTAACAATACCTTTTTCTAAAACTTTGTAGGCAATTTGAAACTCATCAGTTTTGTCATCAGATGAGAGTAGGGAATAGGTCCTCTTATAATTTTTGCCTTCTTCATTTTTTAATCCGCTATCTATAATAATAAATTGACCTCCAATAAACTCAAAAGTTTCTGTAGGTCTAAATGTTAGAAGATGAGTGGAATCATTACATTGTTCTCTTCGAATAAGTTTAGCTGTTGGCATTTTCTCCCCCTAATTCAAAATCTCTGCCCCATTGACTAACCCAATTTTCAAATACCTTTTGATGATCTTGAATGGGTTCAGCATCTTTTTCCCAGTTATAAAAACTTGGGAAAGTAAAAACCAAAGGGGCCTTTTCTCTTTTTTTGTCAAAAAACTGCAGCTGCGGAGTTCTTTTTTCAAAAACTTCTATTTTAGCAAAACTTAACTCTTGAGCTCGTAAGTGAATATGAGAGGCCCTTTCGGAGTTCTGCTGTTTTTCAGGATAGATCGTGTACCAGCCCTTGCCTTTTTTAAAAGTATAAGGGCCGTCTTTAAATTCCCCAGTGGAGAATTCATTTCTCATAAGAAATGTACCTCCCAGGGGTAAAAGCGAAATTAATAGAGTCTCAAAATCAGTTTTCATTATGCAGGATAAATCTCATGCACAAAGTCATGAATTTCATCAAGACCCTTATAAAGAGAATCTATACTCTTGATGTGGACCTCAAGCTCAAGCTCTACTTTTTTTGTTAAGATGATAAGAGATCTTAGGTATGCAAGTTCTTTTTCTTCAGTCGTTTCACTAAGCTTTTTTTCAAGTCCACTTAGGGAGTTTTGATAGAAGGTTTTGAGCTCGTTGAGACTCTGTGAATTGGCCAGTGATTTAATGGGGCCATCTTCGTGAAGGGCCTGTCCAATTTCTCTTTCATCATGGTCTTTTGCCGCAGCATCTTCAATACCTAATACTTTTTGTAAGCCTAATCTCAAAGCACCTAATTCGTGACATGCCATATATTTTCTCCTGTAAATTACATCATAATATCATCAACACGCTCAGCAATAATCTGACCTTGTTGAAGATGTTGATGATAAAGTTGTTCTGTTTCTTCTACTTTTATTTCTCTATACCAAACACCATCGGGGTAAACGACAATTGAAGGACCTTCTCCACAACGGCCCATACATGAAGTTTTGGTGATACGAAATTCTTGTTGTTTGTCATCTTCTCTTATAAGCCTTCGCAGCTTCGTTATAATTTCAGTACTTCCCTTTTTAGCGCAATCAATATTTCCACAAACAAGAACATGCTTTTTGAGGTTTTTGTGAGGGAATTCATGAGGCTTCGCTTGGGAGTGAGTATAAAGATGTCTTACACTCCATAAAAGAGCATCAGTACCTTTGACAGTGGTTGCTACCTCTTTTGTTTGAGGTCTGTATTGGCAAGTGATACAGGCAAGAGGTGTTTTTGGTACAATACCAAGTCCTTCTTCTACTTTTTCACTTATGTAGTTAAGAAGGTTATCAGAAAGACCTAAGTGCTGAGTTAGCTTTACTTTAATCCATGGGTATTTCGTTTTAAAGTCATCAAGAATATTTTTTACTTTATCTACGAGTCTTCCAGCAAAGAGAAAGTAGGGTACGACAATAAGCTCATTAGGTCGAATACGAGAAATATACTCTAAGGTTTGTTCAACTCTTGGAGATGTGATGCCTATATAGGTAGGTAAGGCGATAATATATTCACCTCTTTCCTCAATCATACGAACGATCTTTTGAAACTCACCATTGCTATCAGGATCACTTGCTCCTCTTCCTATAATAAGCAGTGCTTTTTTTGAAACCGTCTTGCTTGCAACTTGTTTAATTCTTTCATCGATTAAATCGATTATAAAAGGGTGAGATTTAATGGTTTCAGAACAATAAACATTGATATGAGGATATTTTTCTTTCAACTTTTCAACAAGAATAGGAATATCATTTTTAACATGTCTTGAAGAAAACAAAAATAATGGAACAATAATTATATTTGAAAAAATTTGTTTTTGAGCGACGTCAAATAATACATTTATAATGGCAGGAGACTCCAACTCTACAAAACCATAAAAAACAGATGCCTTTGGGTATTTTTTTTCGAAACTTTCCACAACAGAAAGAAACTCTGCAGTAGCTTTTTTATTTCTACTTCCGTGGCCTATGAAAACAACTGCCGAATTGGAGGGTATTATCTTCAAAAAGTCTCCTTAAAAATAATTTCTTCTTTATTCTTTCTTTTCTCCCATTTTAGAGATTCTAGTTCAGGAGAATCTAAGAATTCAGAAACATGACCAAGACAAAAATAACCAATGAGTTTATGATCTTTCGGTGCCTTTAAAACAGCATTGACCTTTTCAGAATCCAGAATACTTACCCAGCCCATTCCTATGTTAAGGGCACGCGCCATCAGCCACATATTCTGAATAGCACAAACAACACTATATTCTCCAACTTGATCCATAGAAGTTTGTCCCAAGATGGCCTTTTCTTTTTGTGAGTAATAAACAGCTATGTTGACGGGAGCTTCTTTGATTCCCTCTAGTTTTAAATCGGAGTAGATTGTATCTTTAAAAAGTTCAGAGGCCTTTTCATTTTCTTCTATAAAAATGTTAAAGATCTTTTGCTTTTGTGCTTCTTCAGTAATAGAAACAAACTTCCATGGCTGAGAAAAACCAACAGAGGGAGCATGTAGAGCAGCTTGAAAAATTTTATCAAGATGCTCCTCGCTAATAGGTTTACTAAGAAACCTATTACCCCTAACGTCTCTTCTGGCCTTAAGGACTTCAAATAATATGTCTGCTTCTTTTACTGAAAAATTGAGCATTACTATAAGTTCCTCTAAGCTTTTTTCAATGTGAGATCATCTAGCTTTAAACTGGTAAAACTTAAGATGATCCAAAAAGCTAAGTTGACAAAAAGTGAGGCACCAAGAAATTGTTCTTGGAGATCTTTAGGAACCGAAGTCGTTAGTGAGTGATCAGGAACGCCATAAAGTCCAAACGGTGCCCAGATAAAGAAAATGGCCAAAGCAACACTTAAACTAAGAGATAGTCCCTTTGAGATTCCATAGCGTTGTAAAACCTTTGATCCAAACCAAAACATCATGATGGCACAGAAATTCATAAAGACAGAAAACAGCCACCAATTTTGTCTTACACCAAAGTCACCTTCAGAGTTCTCAACACCAGGAAGAGGTGGGGGAAGTCCAAGTGAGGGTAAACCATGGAGGATGGCAAAGGCCGAAATTCCCATAAGGGCCGTAAGAACA
>JAURDE010000085.1 GCA_030828105.1 Bdellovibrionota bacterium
CTCGTTTAAAAGGGACTCCCGGGATTTCAAGCCTTGGTAAGGTTCTGCGCGTTGCTTCGAATTAAACCACATAATCCACCGCTTGTGCGCGCCCCCGTCACTTCCTTTGAGTTTTAATCTTGCGCCCGTACTCCCCCGGCGGAGCACTTAATGCGTTAGCTTTGGCACGGAAAGGGTCAAACTTCCCATACCTAGTGCTCATCGTTTACGGCGTGGACTACCAGGGTATCTAATCCTGTTTGCTCCCCACGCTTTCGCGCCTCAGCGTCAATACTCGGCCAGAAGGCCGCCTTCGCCTCTGATGTTCCTTCGCATCTCTACGGATTTTACCCCTACATGCGAAATTCCACCTCCCTCTCCGAGATTCTAGATAAGTAGTTTCAGACGCAGTTTCGGAGTTGAGCCCCGAGATTTCACATCTGACTTACTTATCCGCCTGCGCGCGCTTTACGCCCAATAAATCCGAACAACGCTTGCACCCTTCGTATTACCGCGGCTGCTGGCACGAAGTTAGCCGGTGCTTCCTTTAAGTGTACCGTCAAAACACGTACCTATTAGATACGTGCCCGTTCTTCCACTTTGACAGAGGTTTACAATCCGAAAACCTTCCTCCCTCACGCGGCGTTGCTGCGTCAGACTTTCGTCCATTGCGCAATATTCCCCACTGCTGCCTCCCGTAGGAGTCTGGGCCGTGTCTCAGTCCCAGTGTGGCCGATCAATCTCTCAATCCGGCTACGCATCGAAGCCATGGTAAGCCATTACCCCACCATCAAGCTAATGCGCCGCAGGCCCATCCAATAGCGAATGCATATACAGAGGCATTCTTTCTAAAGCTATTTCCAAAATTGCTTTACTTATCCGGTATTAGCCAAAATTTCTTCTGGTTATTCCAAACTATAGGGAAGGTCACCTACGTGTTACTCACCCGTGCGCCACTCTAATCATACCCGAAGGTACTTTCTCGTTCGACTTGCATGTGTTAAGCACGCCGCCAGCGTTCGTTCTGAGCCAGGATCAAACTCTCCAAGCTAAAACGATATTCTTTGTTGTTTTGAATTTATTCTAAAGAATTTCTAGGTTTCTAAACTACCAAGTTAAAAAACTTGGGATCTGGATAATAGACAGTGTCTACGTTTAGATTACTCCAGACCTGTGATTTTACCTACTTTCTTTCTCATCTTAACCAATCTCCCCTAAGGAATCATGGTCTTATTTACGTTATTTAAATTTTAAAAGAGCTTTAAACAATTGCTTAAAAAAACAATTATTTAAATGAGCCATCAAATTTGGCGTGAGAAGGAATCTATTAAATAAGAATTCTTCTGTCAACACCTATCTTATTTTTTTTATTTTTTTCTTCTTCTACCCATTCACGACTAAGGACGGTATAATGAAGTAGTTTCGTTAACTTGTTGGAATTTATGGGAAAAGTACTGATTTTTTTTAGCTTTATATTATTTTCTTTGTCTTGTACAAAGTCCCCTAATCCATTGAATTTGGAGTCATCTGATCATTTCGAACATCAACTACAAACCGATGATAAAAACTTAAGTATAAAAAAGGCCATTCTTAAGACAGTTCATGGGAATATTACGATAAAATTCTACTCCAAACATGCCCCTAATACTGTAACAAGGTTTATGAATCTTGTGGAAACTGGCTTCTACAATGGACTTAAATTTCATAGGGTTATCCCTAATTTTGTTATACAAACGGGTGATCCTACTGGTACTGGCACAGGAGGAAGTGGTCAAAAACTAAAAGCTGAGTTTAACGAAATTCAACATATTAAAGGTACTGTTGCCATGGCAAGGGCCCAAAGCCCTGACAGTGCTGACTCTCAATTTTATATAGCTCTTTCAACTCTTCCACATCTAGATAAGAAATATACTGTTTTTGGACAAGTAATAAATGGTCTTGAAATACTCGATAAGATTTCAAAGGGAGATCAAATCTTAAACTTCTCCCTTATCAATAAATAATTATTTATTTCCTTTAACTTTTCTATTTTTAAAGAGAACAAAGATAACTGAAAACAAGAAAAAGCCTGCCAAAATCTCTATGGCCTCAACGGCATATGTATTTAGTTGGCCTTGCCCCAGTCTTAACGGTTCATAATGGCCACCTTCAACGACTGAACTCTTATAAACTTCTTTGGACATATTCTTTTCCTTTAATACCTTTATCTATAGATAGATTCAATAACGAGGACATAAGCATATAATGCAGATACAAGAGGAATAGCTGCTATAAATTGAAGCCATCCTTTTTCATCTTTAAGGTGCATATAAAAATAGGCCACGGCCCATGCTTTGATAATGGCCAAGGTTGTTAGGGCCACACCTTTAACTAATTTAGACCAAGAAGAAATACTGGGTACATAAACCTCTATTACAGTTAAAAAAGTCAGCAAGAAAAAAATGAACATGTATTCTTTCATGTGACTTTTATGTCCAGTTTGGGAATGTCCACCCATGCGTATCTCCTTAAAAAATATTACATATGGTAATTAAAAAGATTAACGACCAAACCAGTATCTCTTACCAGCTGATCTAAATCTTCTTTGCTATTACTATAATAACCTCTAATTCGTCCTTTTTGATCCACTAGAACGAATTTTTCTGAATGAGCTATATCAAATACATCATTTGTAATTTGAGGACTTACAGGGACTTTAAATCCATCAATAAGCAAAGAGCTAATTGCAGATTGTTTTCCTGTTAGAAAGTTCCAGTTTTGTGGATTAACTCTCCACTTCTTTGAATATTTTTCTAAAACTTTAGGCGTATCATTTTCCGGATCAACAGTGAATGTTACAAGAGAAGCTACACTTTTTAGGTTTTTTATTCTGTTTTGAATATTCAAAGAGGTGTTCATGATCATTGAGCAAGTTGTTGGACAACTAGTGAATATAAAACTTGCTATATAAACTTTACCCTTGAGATTTTTAGAACCAAAACTTTCGCCATATTGATTTGTTAAACTAAATTCCGGTAATTGATAATAAACTGGAGGTGGTGGAGGTAGATCACGATTGAAGGATCTCATTAAAGGAAGTGTAAACCCTACCATTATAAAAGTAAGCCAAAGGCTTTTTTTCATAACAAGTCTTTCAAACCAATGTGATGTTCTAATTTGGCCTTGAGCTATCATTTTAATCTTGCTCCAGATTGCTCATAAGAATATCTCTTTCAGCGGTATCTTTAATATTCATCAAACTTTTAACGTAGTAAGAAACGGCCCAAATTTCATCATCAGTAAGAGTTTCTTTCCAGGCTGGCATTGTTGTTCCACCAATTCCTGCAGCTAAACGATATGCGATTTCCTCAACAGTTGAGGCTGACTTAATCTTATGCCAAGTAAAATCAGGAGGTAGTATTTGAATATCGTGATCTGAGTCTTGAGGTTTCATAACATAGAATTCATCATCAATCTCATCAGCTTCCTCACCTTCAAGAGAAAGACTTAATTGATTCAATTCTTCTTGATTTACATACCCTCTATGACATGACTGGCAAGCTGCTTTAATATGGTAAATGGCCTTACCCTTTTCAACACCAACAGATCTATGGGCCATACCAAAAGGATCCTTACCAAGGGTTACTGGCACACCTATTTTTTTATCTTTGCCATCCCAAGCTTCTGGTGCAAAAGTTTTAATATACTGAACAACGGCCAAGGCTTGTTCTTCAGTTACATCCCAAGGCAACATACCCGTTCCATGAAGCCCCTTTCTGATAATTCTTACAAGGTCTGCATCTGTTGGAAGTTCTCCTGATGGAACTAGACCAAATTTATAAATCCCTTTCTTGAAGTTTCTTGGTGGATTCGTCATCCCTTTCCAGGAAGAACCTTTCCCATCACCTTTTACCCCATGGCAGGCCATACAATACTCAGTATATACACTCTTTCCATAATTAAGTTGTTCCTTGGAGGCATAGACATTTCCTGCAAAGAATTTATCTTGTTTGAAATGATTTTCTGAACAAGAAACAAAAACAGATATTACTAGCATTAAAAGAAAAGTGAGCTTCATAATAATTCACCTATATTTTTAAAAAATAAATAACGTTAAATACATTAGTATCCAAACAAGTCCCAAAAAGTGCCAAAATTTACCGACACTATTTATAATAATTTCAAATCTAACTTTATCGTGAGGTCTATTCACTTTAAAAATGACATACCCAAGAAGAACAAGGGCCAAAATTATGTGAGCAGCATGTGTCCAAGTAAAGCTATAAATTAACGAGGCATAAATACCTGTTGAAAGGTAGTATCCTTCCGTTTTTAGGAATCCCCATAAATTAAGTTGGGAAATCATAAAAATAACTCCAAAAGCTGAACAGATATAGAGATGTCCCAAAGTCCTCTTTTTCTCAAAGAGAATATAGAACAAAGAGCTTATTAGAATAGTTACCGTACTTATTGTGGGCCAGAAGACATTTATCTTCTCCATCCCTAATGGAGGCCATACAGGAGCATTAACTCGAAAAAGAAAATACCCCATAAACATGGTTGCAAACAACATCGAAAAAGAGATCAAAACGATCGTCATGGCCAATCCACTTGCGTGAACCCGAGCTTCTTTTTCAACTAAAATCTCTCCAGCCATTTCAGGAACCAATGTTTATCCTCTTACTAACTCTTCTGTTTGATATTGAAAGTCTCTATCCTTAAGAGCTGGGTTACCTAACTCATGTGGCCCACATTTAACAACAGGAATCTCTTTAAAATTATAGTGTGGCGCTGGACTAGGGATGGTCCACTCTAGAGTTCCAACTTCCCAGGGATTATCTTCAACTTTCTTATTCTTTACAATCGAGTATATAAAGTTGATGACAAAAATTACCTGCGCTCCACCCATGAGTAACGAAGAGTAAGTTATAAAAGTATTTACAGGAATAAGTTTTTGTAAGAATTCATATACAAAGGGATCATAAAGTCTTCTATGCATTCCCCCATATCCAGCAAGCATCATACCCATAAAAACGCCATTCAGACCGAGAAATGAAAGCCAGAAGTGGACTTTTCCCCAGAATTCATTCATAAGTACGCCAAACATTTTGGGCATCCAAAAATAAATTCCGGCAAAACCAGCAAGAAGAACTGAGGCGGCCATTGTGTAGTGGAAGTGTCCAACTACGAAGTATGTATCATGAAGATAAAGGTCTGTAGTAACTGTAGCGAGATAGAGACCTGTTAACCCTCCTAGACCAAATACAAAGATTACTCCTATAGAAAAAAGCATTGGTGATGTGAACCTAATGGATCCTTTCCAAAGGGTTCCCAACCAATTAACGAAAAATATCGCTGATGGTATAGAAATTGTCATAGTAAGAGTCATAAAGGTTTGAGTTAAAAGAGGACTCATCTGTGTTGTAAACATATGGTGTCCATAAACCACAGTTGAAAGAACGGTAATGGAAACCATACACATAGCAGTAGCTTTAGCACCAAAAGCTGGCTTTCTCGCAAAAAAGGAAAGAAGATCAGATACAATCCCCCAACCTGGAAGAATGAGAATATAAACTTCTGGGTGTCCAAAAATCCAAAAAACGTGTTGGAAAAGTAATGGATCTCCTCCACCTTGAGTGGCCGTTGCACCAGCAAGGAAAAAAGTTGTTCCAAAAACTCTATCAAAGATAAGAAGAAGACAGCCAGCACCAAGAACTGGAATAAAAATCGCATTTAGAATGGAGGTCATCCAAACACCCCAAATTGTAAGAGGCATATCAAAATAACCCATTCCAGGGGCCCTAAGAACAATTATGGTTGTAATATAGTTAACAGCACCCATAAGAGAAGAAATACCAAGAACAAAAATACTCATAGTCCAAAGTGTCTGTCCTACACCTGGCGAACCTAATAAAGTACTTAGCGTTGGGTATGAAGTCCAACCTCCTGCGGCCGCCCCTAGCGGAGTAATAAGTCCGGCCAGAAGAAGAAGACCTGAAACAACAGCAACCCAAAATGACATCATGTTAAGGGATGGAAAGACCATATCTCGTGCGCCGATCATAAGCGGAATACAAAAGTTTCCAAATGCCCCAATAAGTATTGGGGTGATGGCAAAAAAGATCATAATAGTTCCATGCATAGTAAAAAGCATGGCATAAGAATCTGGAGGAACAACTCCATTTGTTGCTGGAAATAGAAGATGACCAACAATTGGCATTGCATGACCTGGGAAAGCCAAAGTCCATCTAATAAGTAGTGCCATAAGCCCACCAACTAGAAGAAAGAAAATCCCGTACCAGAGGTACTGCTTACCAATTACCTTATGATCAAAAGAGAAAATATATTTTGATATAAAAGTTGTGGGTTTATCGTGAATATGTTGTTCAAAACTAGCCATTGTCTATTTCTCCATCAGAATATTTAGTACCATTTCCAACCCCAGAAGACTGTAGGATCTTCTGGATTGTTTTCAAGCTCAGCATATTTTTGAGCATTTTTATACCATTTATCGAAATCATCTTGGGTATAGGTAGTAAGAAAAGCTTGCATTTTATAATGGTGAGTTCCACACATTTCAGCACAAGCAATCTCCCAATTCCCCGCTTTCATAAATTTTGTCCACATCCAAGTAATTTTTCCGGGTAAGGCATCAATCTTTCTTTTTATATTTGGTATATAAAAAGCATGTATGACATCCTTTGAAGTGATCTGAAAATAAACCTTCTTATTAATTGGGACACGTAAATCATTTAGGGTAACAACATCATCGGCCGTATTAAAAACATTATCTTCACCAGGGTATCTAAACTTCCACATCCACTGTTGTGCTAAAACTTCAATTCTAACGACGTCTTCTTTTGTTGGATCAGGTGGTTTATTAAAAACCTTAGTATAATCCTCATTTGAAATTCGAGTGATATTCATGTCTACACCTAAGAAAACGGCTAAACAACATGCTGCTACAAATAAGATATGAGCTTTCTTGTCTCCATAAGTGTAGTAAGCCTTCTTATGTCTTTTAGCGCTGTAGAGATAAGAAAAGACGACTATTCCTAGAATAACCAAAGTCATAAAGAAAACATTGGCACCAGTAACATAATTAAAAAGCCATGTGATTAGATGACCATTTTCTGAGATATCTTCTGGAGGAGCGATCATCTCCCAAAAAGAAAGATCTTTTTTGGCCGCAGCAAAAGCGGGAAAAGTAAAAAGAAAGAAAACTGAATTATAAAATAGGGTTCTCACCATTTTGAATGCCCTTTCCTAAGATAAAATTTTAAATTTAAATTACTTAATTATATTTCTAATCATCTGAATTTACTATTTAAAAAACATTAAAGCAGCAAACAGCAGGGGCAGATATATAATTGAACCAATAAAATAATTTCTGGCCCACTTTTTGGCCAAGGAAAAATTTTTTCTTTTTAAAAGCCCTAACGCTGCATATCCCAAAAAGGCAGCACCTAAAAACACAGCTGCTCTTATATACGGTGTACTAGCCGAAGAGATATACCACGGAAGAAAAGTAGCAAGTACCAGCACTAGAGTCATTATAAAAATAAGAACTTCTGTGGATAGGATAGTCTTTAGGTTTGGGTAAACTTTTATATTGGCACTGCGGTAATCATCTGCATGGTAGATGGATATGGCCAAAAAGTGAGGAAGTTGCCAAAAAAATAAAATTGCAAATAGTATATAGGCCATTGGCGCTATATCCCCACCTACTGTAGTCCAACCCATAACTGGAGGAATGGCCCCTGGTATTGCACCAACGTAAACAGCTTTTTCTGACTTTTGTTTTAATGGCGTATAGACAAAGAGATAAAGTAAACTTGCCAACAAGGCCAAAAAGGCCGTCATAAAGTTAATTTTTGCTGCCAGAAGAGGGATTGATAAACCTAATAGGACAAGTCCAAACATAAGTGCCGTCTTTGGCGTGATGCGTCCACTTGGGAGTGCTCTTGTTTTAGTGCGATCCATAAGCTTATCGACATCTTTTTCGATATAACAATTAAGCGCACAAGAACCCGCAACAACAAAGAAAATAAGAATCAAAGCTAAAATCGCATTGAAAAAGTCAATTTGACCTGGATGTATCATCATACCAACAAAACATGACACAATTACCATTAAGCTTAGATTAGGTTTTGTTAGTTCAAAAAGGTCAGTTAATAGGTTGTTAAGTCCATTAGGATAAAGCTTTCTTTCAATATCCCTTAATAATAACTCCATCTTAAAAAGTAGACCTAACCCGAGGGCCGCAAATCCTAAGTGAAGCATAGTGGGAACAGGTCTTATATTAGTACCAACAGTTACAACCCCTAAGGCTATTTGAATAAGAACAACAATAACGTAGAGGATTGGATAAACCCTTTTAGAGCTACCCTTTAGATATTTAAAAACTTGAACACTTGAGAAAATAGTAAAAACACCTACAACAACCGCCATAACTCTGTGAACCATATGTACTTTGGCAGCTATTTCGGTGGGCCAAAATGTAGGACCTTTTACTAAATCTAAGCATAAAACTGCATTGTCGTAGGAAAGACCGCAAGAAGCACCTGCACCTGAGTGCCGCATAAAGGCCCCAAGAATCATTTGAAAATAAAAAAGACCTAAACTAATGAAAACGAATGATCTTAAATAAACAGGATAATCTTGCTTCCCATTTTCAAAAGCATCTCTTTCTTCATTATTATGATGCAAGTATATAAGGGTGAGGAAAAAGATCATTGAAAGAGCTAAGTGTGTTGTAGAAACAATGGTAGGTAGCTTATAGATAACTGTAATTCCACCAAGTATTCCTTGTACAATAACAAAGAGTAAGGCAAGAGGTGAGTATGTATAAACATTGTGATTACTAGTTTTGAGCTTCCGAGAAAAAACGACCATCAATATGGTAAGAAAACCAACAAAGCTCGCAAGCAGTCTATGGCTATGCTCTATAAGTATCCCTCCTTCCATTTTTGGGAATACTTGACCATAGCATAAAGGCCAATCTGGACAGGCCAATGAAGACTCAGTATTGTGAACATACCCTCCTAGAAGGAGTAAGCAGAATGTGGCCAGTAAAGCCAAAGTAACTGTGATGCGATACGACATTTCAAACCTAATCTTGTTAATCAGCTCTAATTAACCTAAAAGAATTAACTTAACAAATGATTCGACCACAAAAATATTTAGAATCATCTAAAAAGGTTATACATTATGGAAGCGGGGCAAAAACCAGTTTACTATTCTCAATATCTCATGCTTGAGAAGCTTTTGGATACGCAGTATCCCAAAAGTCGAGAGTATGGAAAAGAAAGCCATGACGAAACTCTTTTTATAATTGTTCACCAGGCCTATGAATTATGGTTTAAGCAAATCCTTCACGAACTCAATTTTATCTTGGATGTTTTTAAAAACGGAAATATTAAGGAAAGTGATATTTCAAATTGTGTTCAAAAAACTGACCGAATAATTAAAATCCAAAAAGTTCTTATCCAGCATTTTGAAGTTTTAGAAACAATGACTCCAATGGACTTTCTTGAATTTAGGGACTTGCTTATTCCGGCCTCTGGTTTTCAAAGTATGCAATTTCGAGAAATTGAAATAAAAATGGGTATAGCTTCATCAAAAGGACATGTCCTTAACAAAAAGTTTTTTCTTGGTCGATTTAATGAGGAAGAAAGAAAAACTCTTGAAAATCTGACAAATCAAAAAAATCTTTTTGAACTTATCCATGAATGGCTAGAAAGAATGCCCTTTACTGATACAGCTGATTTTGATTTTTGGTCCTCTTATAAGGTTGCTGTAGAAAAAATGCTTAATTCGGATAAAGAGATTATTAAAAATAATGTTTCTTTAACTGAAGAAGAAAAACAAGAGCAGATCAATTTTTTAGATATAACTCAAGAAACTTTTAATAGTTTACTTGATCTCGACTCACATAATGAGTTGATGAAAGAAGGAAAAAGAAAGTTTTCTCAAAAAGCAACTCTCAATGCTCTTTTCATTCTCTTGTATAGAAACGAGCCTTTACTAACTCAACCTCATAGTCTTCTTAAAAGTTTTATTGATATCGATACAAATTTTACGGAATGGAGGCACAGACATGCTCTTTTGGCCCATCGGATGTTAGGAACCAAGATAGGTACAGGAGGAACTTCAGGTCATGAATACCTTCGTAAAGCTGCTATCAATAATCAAATTTATTTTGAATTATTTGACCTCTCAACTTTTCTCATACCCACACATTTACTTCCACCACTTCCGAAGGAGTTAAAGAGTAAACTGGGATTTAGTTTTGAGGTTTAATTAACCTTTACACCTTTTTCTTTATATAAGGGTACTAACTTCTCATCGATAAGTTTATTTGCCTTTTCTAGATCAAGCTCTTCACTAGTCTCTATATCTTTAACTAATTCATTAAGAATAGATTCTTGAACTTTACCAAGTTCTTTTGCCACATGATAAGAAATTAAACTATGCACGACCATAGAGTATCGAGAAATATAGCGATCAGAAAACTGTGTACCTAAAATTCTTTCAACTTCTTTTTTAAGTAAAAACTTTGGATCGGCCGTTTTCTGAGACATTTCCATATAATTTTCAATTGCCATATCGGCAATGGCATCACCATTTTTTTTCTGCGCTAAATAATACTCTTCAAATATATGACCCCATTCATTATGGCGATCAATATAGTTACTAAGTACATAGCAATCATTAAAACCAGCATTCATTCCCTGCCCAAAGAAGGGAACAATACCATGAGCGGCATCACCAATTAAAAGTGCAACATCCTTATAAACCCATGGAAAACACCTTACTGTAGCAAGGTTTCCTGTTGGGTTTTTAAAGAAATCATTAATATAATTAGGCATCAAAGTAATTGAGTCCTTAAAGTCTTTTTCAAATAGTTCTTTAATATCTTCTTTTGTTTTAATATTTTTAAAACATGGTTCAACGTCATTTTGAAGATAAAGAGTCATGGTAAATGAACCATCAATATTTGGTAAGGCCATAAGAAAATATTTACCTCTTGGCCAAATATGAAGTGCATTCTTTTCTATTTTATAATTTCCTGTTTTATCTGCAGGCAAATATAATTCTTTATATGAAACACCAAGATCTTCTAGATTATCTTTACTTTGAATATCCTTTTGATCGATGAACTTCATCAACTCTTTTCTTACTCGACTATTTGAACCATCTGCACCAAAGACCTGTTGAAACTCAACCTGCTCGTCACTATTAAAAACAGCAACCCTTTTTTCAAAGTCTATGTGATCTAGGCCCTTATTGAAAAAAACCTTAACCCCTTCTGCCTCGGCTTGGTTTAATAGAAGTTCATTAAGACCTTTTCTTGATATGGAGTAATTCACCTCGCTGTCATCGGCGCTATAGCTCTGATAATGCGTCTTACCTTCTCGATCATGCATCATGCGACCTTTTACAGGTACTGTGAGCTTTTTTACTTCCTTCCATAAATCCAGCTCTTTAACAGCTTGGATACCTTTTTCAGTAATAATAAGGTTAATAGAACGCCCTTCCTCGCCTTTTAATTTCCTAAGGTCATCCCTTCTCTCAAAAAGTGCAACCTCATAACCTCTTCTTCTAAGATAAAGTGAAAAGAGAGATCCAACTAAACCTGCACCAATAACCACCAAATTATGTTTGCTCAAGAATTCTCCCTAATAATCTCAACCAGGCTATAAACGTCTTCAAAACTTGTATAAAGTGGAGCAGGCGTCATCCTCAAAATATCAGGTTCTCTGAAGTCACATAAAACTTCTTTATCCTCAAAGGCCTTTAATAATTTTTTAGGATCTTTCTTAAATTTCAAACAAAGCATAGAGCCTCTTGCCTCGGGAGTAACGACCTCAACCGCCCCTGCACAATGATGTTTAATAAGAGATTCAAAGTAACTCGTTATCTTATCACCTTTTTCTCTAATATTTTTCATTCCAGCTCTATCAAAAATATCCAAAGAAGCATTGAGTGATGCCATTTGAAAAATAGGTGGATTGCTTAACTGCCA
>JAURDE010000132.1 GCA_030828105.1 Bdellovibrionota bacterium
AGTTCTTCTTTCAGAATGGCCTATAAGTGAAAAGGCACAACCCATTTCTTTAAGAGCATTAAGGGATAGCTCACCCGTATAGGCACCATCTTCAAAAGCAGAACAATTTTGGGATCCTACCGCAATTCCACTGCCCTTACATTTTTCTATAAGGTAAGGGATATGAATTGCTTGGGGAGCAAGAGCACATTTTACTTTATTCCAATCAATATTTTTGGGCACAGACATAAAAAAAGAATCAATATCTTCTTTAAGTTGATTCATCTTCCAGTTGCCCATGAGGTATGGTTTTCTCATCTTATAACTCCACTCCAAATTTCAACCCTTGGATACCAGGAAGAGAACCATTTTCGATATATTCTAGGCTTGCTCCACCACCAGTGGATATATGGGAGATACTTTCGGCGCGACCAGAGTTTTTAAGCGCGCTAACAGAATCACCACCACCCACAAGAGTGAAAGCATCAGAGTTAGCTAATACCTCTGCTAAAGCATAGGTGCCTTTTGAGAAGGATTGATTTTCAAAAAGACCCATAGGCCCGTTCCAAAGAATTGTTTTGGCCTGGCCAAGTTTTTCTTTATATTGAGACACTGTTTTAGCGCCTATATCGAGTCCTATTTTATCATCGGGAATACTTTTTTCTGAAATGGTTTCAGGCTCCCCGTTGAGAGATTGAGAGACAACATGATCTTGGGGGATCATAATTCGGTTGGCGAACTTATCATTGAGAAGAGACTTCGCTAGAGAAACATCTTCGTCTGAGCATAAGGATTTTCCAATGTTATGGCCTTGAGCTTTAAGAAAGGGATAGGCCATGGCCCCGCCAATAAGAAGAGAGTCGACGTTGGGAAGGAGCTTTTCAATAACTTTAATTTTATCGCTAACTTTAGCACCACCTAAAAGGGCCATAAAAGGTTTTTTTGGATTTTCTACTATTTGATCGAGTGCCTTAATTTCCTTTTTGAGGACAAAGCCACCGAAGGTTTTTTTCTTAAAAAAGGCCATAACTCCATAAGTAGAAGCGTGCTTTCTATGACAGGTTCCAAAAGCATCATTCACATAAATATCACCATAACTGGCCAACAGTTTTGAAAATTCATGGTCATTTTTTTCTTCTTCGGGGTGATATCTTAGGTTTTGTAAAAGAATGACTCTCGGTGAGTTTAACCCTAGTAAAGTTTTGATACCACTATCTTTGGCCGTTTCTGTGAGAACAACTTCTTCATTAAGCACTTGGGCCAAGTATTTGGCGACAGGCTCAAGTCCGAACTCAGGTACAACTTGACCTTTTGGACGTCCGAGATGGCTCATTATAATAACTTTAGAAGGTCTTTTTTCAAGTATATATTTAAGGGTTGGTAGAGTGAGATCAACTCTTGTTGTATCAGTGATGACAGTGGAGTCTTTTTTATCAAGAGGCACATTATAATCAAAACGAACAAGAACTTTCTTGCCCTCAACCTCAAAGGATGGGTCATCGATAAATTTTAATGACATTACAGCTGACTCCCTACAAAACTTGTAAGATCTACAACACGATTAGAAAAGCCAATTTCGTTATCGTACCAAGCAACAACTTTTACATGATCACCAATAACGTTGGTTAGGGAAGAGTCTACAATTGAAGAATGTGTTCTACCCATAAAGTCTACACTAACAAGCTCTTCATCCGTGTAATCAAGAATCCCTTTCAGAGAGGATTCAGTAGCAGCTTTAAGTGCGGCGTTTATTTCAGTTGCACTTGCACTTTTATTTAAGCGGACAGTGAGATCAACAAGAGAGACGTTTGGAGTTGGTACTCTTACAGCGTAACCATCAAGTTTTCCTTTTAATGAAGGAATAACCATACCGACTGCTTTGGCAGCACCGGTAGTTGTTGGAATCATACTGACTGCGGCGGTACGACTTCTTCTTTTATCAGCATGAGAGCCGTCAAGAATTCTTTGGTCGAGTGTATAAGAGTGAACTGTTGTCATAAATCCAGACTCGATACCAAAGCTGTCGTTAAGGACTTTAGCAACTGGGGCAAGACAATTTGTTGTACAACTTGCGTTTGAAACAATGTGATGGGAGGAGGGATCATAATTTTCAGAATTAATTCCCATAACGAAAGTACCATCGAGGTCTTTGCCAGGGGCACACATAATAACTTTTTTAACGGTCCCTTTTATATGTCTACCAAGGGCCTCTTTATCTTTAAAACGACCAGTTGAATCGATAACAATATCTACATTTTTCTCGGACCAATTGATTTCGGCAGGGTCTCTAGCATCAAAGAAGTGGATATTCTGATCTCCAATTTTAAGGGTGTCACCTTCAACTTTAACATCGAGAGGAAAAACACCATGGCATGAGTCGTACTTAACGAGGTGAGTGTATCTTTCTTTAACACCTGGGTTATTAACAGCAACGACCTCTAGATTTGGGTGCGGACTTTGAGTTAAGATTCTAAGGACGGCCCGTCCAATTCTACCCATACCATTTATACCAACTCTGATTTTTGCCATTACTGTGCCCCCAAGAAAGAAGATTAAAAGCGTCAATTAATAGATGATTCTGAGCCGAATATGCCATAACTATCAAAGGGTTGAATAGGGTTTTCTAGTCCAAAGTGGTGTATTTGTCCTACTTCAGGGGCCGGATGAGAAAATAAGTATAATAATAGTGATGAAGATTGAAGATGGACTACGACACTATCCTACGAAAAATGATTATCTTAGTGCCAAAACTAAAGGGGACTCTGCGTTAAAAAAGGATCCTATACAAGATAAAGTAGAGGTAAAGTCTTTAGAAAAAGAAAAAATCAAACAAGAGCTTAAGAAAACTGAAGCAAAAGTAAAAGATGTCGCATCCTCTACAGGAAATATTCCAATTGGTATGGCCGTCGATATATTATCAGGGGTCAAAAGTGTGGCCATCAATAGCATTCCACCCATACCAGTTATAGAAACTAGTGAGATAAAGGTGGATCCGCCAGAAGCTGAGTCCATAGATAAACCTGCTATTTTCTTTATCACTGGTTTCGGTATGGCCCAAATAAGCTCCCGTCAGGGGGGACTTGAGGAGATGGCCAAACATGTACCAGAATCGCAACAGTTTGATTGGGGTCAGAAAAAAGAAATTTTAGAAATTATAAAAAAGACACCAGAACACCGGCCAGTAGTTCTTGTTGGCCACTCCTTTGGAGGAGATACGGCCGTAGAAATTTCTAATACGCTCAATACAATAGAGTATGGTTATAGAAAGGTAGATCTATTAGTAACTCTAGACTCTATAGGACTTAATAATGATATTATTCCCAATAATGTGAAAAAAAATATGAACTTTATTGGCGGGCATGATCTTATTTTGAATGATGGCCCTAATATTGCGAGAGATACAAAGCTAACAGAGGTTATAAATGAGCTAGTCCCCAGTGATCATAGGGGAATGGATGAATCAAATGATATCCAACAAAAGATTTATCAAGGTATTTCTAAAGTCTTAGTAAATAAAGAGTCTCTGAATAAAATGGCCGATAAAGCTTATGAAGACTTTAGGATTGCCGGTCAAAGAATTGTAGATGTCGTTAAGAGGGACTAGTAGCAGTCTTTATACTCTCGGCTAAGAAGAAATTCTCCAGAATAAGAATTAAGTTCAATGCAGATATGACTACTTTTTTCGAGAGAGTTTTCAATATATTCGTAAATGTCCTGACATTCGTTTGGGTCAAGGTAGAACTTAAAAATCACATCTTCTTTGTTGGGCTCTGTGAACTGTATTTGATGCATAAAACTCTGGCAGTCCAAGATAACATGACCAAACCTTGGGGCCGTGTATAATCTAAACATTAATTCAAAATTTTGATAGGGGCCCATATCATAAACAGGAAACCTCATGAGGTCTGTCGCCATGAGCTTAACTGAGGAAAATAAAAAATATATAACGAGTAAGTACTTTCTCATTTCTGTCACATATTAATGAATACGTTATTTTTTGAAAACTTTTTTTTAGGGGAAACGGAATAGATTGTTACTATTTTCGTAAACTTTTTGACACACAAGCTCTGGAGCTAAGTTTTTAACATCAGATACACATTGCGCAATAAAAGGAAGAAAAAGAGGAGAGTTTTCCCTACCTCTATGAGGGGATGGAGTGAGGTAAGGAGCATCTGTTTCTAAAAGGATACGATCCATAGGTACCATCTCGAGGACTTCTCTGACATCCTTAGCATTTTTAAAAGTGATAATTCCATTAAAGCCAATATAGAAGTCGAGGCCTATAGCGATTTTGGCAAGCTCCATACTACTGGTATAACTATGAAACACACCTTTTCTTTTTAATTGAGAAGCAAAGTTTTGAATAATACTTTTAGTATCTTCTTCAGCTTTACGAGTATGGATAACGACAGGAAGATCAAAGTCACAGGCCAGTTGTAACTGTTTTTCAAAACAATCAATTTGTTTATCACGAGGTGAAAAATCATAATGATAATCGAGACCAATTTCTCCTACGGCCATAACTTTTGGATGAGAAAGGTTTTCTTGGATTTGTTCAAAGTGTTCTTGCCTTGCAGAATGGGCCTCATGAGGATGAATTCCTTGGGTCGTATAAACGCTTTCAAATTCATCGGCCAGAGATAGAACTTCTTTGAAGTTTTCGGGGCCTACACAAATAGTGATTATTTTTTCAATACCTAGCTTAGTAGTTTGCTCTATTAAGTCTTTAGTTGGTTGCGCCTTTAAACCATCAAGGTGGCAATGGGTTTCAATAATAGGATAGTTCAGCACACCTTTTTCGTTAATAAGCTTGAGCTCTTTAAGAGTTTGGTGGAAATCTTTTTTAGGCATGCCTTATTTTTTATTTTTAAGATGCTCTAGTAGAACATAAAGTTGGTCTGCTGGAAGCATACGAGTTATTTTTTTACCGTTAATGATCAAAGTAGGGGTTCCTGATATTTCAAATTTCTTACCAACTTCAATATGTTCAAGGACCTTATTTTTGGCGTCTTCCCCATTCATACAATCAACAGCACCATAGCGAGCGGCCATATTATCTAGCCATATGTTATTGATGAGTTCTTGATTATCAAAGAAAGTGTCGGTGACTACAGGAAACTTTTCTCCCACGCATGAAGCTAAATAAGATGCTTTACATGCATTTTGATGAAGAGGCCCTTTCATAGTTGAATTGCAATTCATATCAAGTGGGAAAAAGACGTATTGGATGTTGATTGATCCTTCAAATCTTTTTGCAACTTTCTCTAAGGCCTTGGCCATTAATCGACAGCCTGGGCATTCATAATCTGAAAACTTGGTAATTCGAATGGGAGCATCAGAGAAGTTTTCAGTGGCCTTTATGTAGTAGTAAGCGCTTTTAGGCATTGGATCACCAATGTCCGCAAGTTTATCAAACTGGGGAATGAGAGCACTGGCCAATTTGTTATTATTAGCTTTTTTATGTTCCAAATGGGCCATTGCTAATCCTGATACACAGAGGCCAGCTATAATATAACCACCTAAGACTTTGCCATCTACGCGTTTAATGTTGCTATTTTTAAAGAACATCCAAGCGGATAAAGCCGATAAAATATAGTAGGCCATACACCCAGGACAAATTCCTCCAAGTGCGATGACAGAATAAAAGAATAAGATAATACATCCGACTAAATTATAGCGTAGTAAAATATGGTTAGTGGCCTCTATTTCAGGTTTTGGAATGAAAAAGCCAAGAAATAAAAAGCAACTAAAGAGAAGGCCAAATAAGGATATAGGAACTCCAAAAACATTAGAGATTGGCGAATTTGCCGTGTGATCGCAGTTCCAGAAGGTGTTAATGTCGCAAAGGGCCCCACCCTCAAGTGTCATGGGAAAAAGGTTAGAGTAGTAATGGTCAGTAAGGTAAATGGATACTCCTCCCATAAGAAGTACAAGTAAACCGAATATTGCTTGTGGTGTAATGTTGGCATCTTTGTAAAATGATTTAGGCTGACTCATAGTTTCTCCCTTTAGAGAATATTAGCATGGGCCTTTAAAGAGGTCACTAATTAATGGGGTGCAGAATATTATGGTTTCTTTGTTTCGTTTTATCTCTTCTATAGGAATTGAACTCTTTATGACAACAAGTGCAAATATCACAAGATAATATTTGGGCATCTGGCAGGTCCTTTCTCACGACCTCCTCCAGTGCTAAATATAGTTTTTTGTTTTTTCTTTTTATGCCGTGGTCAAAATAATCTAAGAACTCTTCACCAACTTCAAAGCAGCAATCTCGAATGTGCGGGCCAATAAAAACTTTTTTATTAGTTAGAGATTTTATGGAGTCTTGTTTGAGAATACCGTTATTGAGTCCTCTCCAGCCAGCATGAATAAAGGCGTTGGTTTGAGCTGTTTCAATGATAATGGGAAGACAGTCGGCCGTTTTTATACACAGGGGTGTTGTTAGGTCTTCAAAAATAAAACCATCAGCTTCTTCAAGGTTTATTGGTTCAACACATTTGATCCCGTGAATTTGCTGCAGTTCAATAAAATCAAAATCAGGAGTATGAGAATATACCGTAAAGGAAAAATTATTTAAGTCTGTGTGGAATAGAATATCACTTTGCAAACTCTAGTACCTTTTTAAAGACTGGAGGTGGATCTATTTCAAAAGATAACTCTTCTCCAGTTATGGGGTGTTTAAGACCAAGTGTTTTTGCATGTAAAAGAGGATAAGGATAATCCTTCAAAAGAGACTTTATTTTTTGGTTTTTCATTTTTTTTAATTGTTCAGATGGATTACCATATGTTGGGTCCATTAATAGGGGGGAGTGTTGCCCCTGAGAAAGATGGACTCTGATTTGATGAGTTCGTCCCGTCTCAAGTTTACACTGAACAAGGCAAAAGTCTTCATAGTAATCAAGGACCTGATAATAAGTATGGGCAAATTTCCCACCTTTAACATTTAAGGCCATTTTTTTTCTGTCGTGTGGAGACCGGCCAATATGGGATTGCACTTCGCCTTTAATAGGTAGTCTGTTTCCCCAGCATAGAGCATTGTATATACGATTGATTTTGTGTTCAGAAAAAAGAAGAACTAGTCCTTCGTGACACTTTTGTGTCTTGGCCACAACCATTACTCCGCTAGTTCCTTTATCAAGACGATGAACGATTCCAGGTCTTTTTTGATCCCCAATGCCTTGTAAGTCATGGCAATGGAAAAGGAGTGCATTTACAAGAGTTCCTGTATAATTTCCTGGAGCAGGATGGGTGACCATACCTGCAGGTTTATTTACGAAAATAAGGTGTTCGTCTTCATAAATGATGTCTAAATCTATGTCTTCTGCTTTGGCAGTCGATGGAAGAGGTGGAGGTATTTGAACAATTATTTTGGTTCCTACAGGGGGAACTTTTTTGAGTTCAATTTTTTGATTATTGGTGGCCTCAATGAAATTTTTTTTAAATAAATTTTGAA
>JAURDE010000223.1 GCA_030828105.1 Bdellovibrionota bacterium
CAAGTACGCAAACCCAAAGCCATAGAATGATTTGATTGATGTAGAAATCAACAATCGTGGCCTTAAACCACATGGGACTTGAGCTCCAGCCGAATTCAGTAAAGAGGTTTTGCTGTAGACCTGCCCATATCGTGGTACCAAGCATAAGTAGAAAAAGTAGAAAAAAGCCCGCTATTTTAAACTCCTTACTCATTAAGCCTCCAAAGGTAGTAATTTTAGTCGGTTAGGTTATTTTGTCTATTATTTGTCTAGTTAAATATTTAATCCTCTCTTATATTATAACCCAAAAGGAGAATGTATGAAGGTTCTTATTACTGGAGCTTCAGGGCTAGTTGGCCAACAAATGATGGAAAACTTTTTTGAGTCGGGGATTACGGACATTAGAGTTCTTACTAGGAATAAGCATCAGGAGTTTTCATTTCCCGTGGAAATATACTCTTGGGATCCGTCTACATCCTACATTGAAAAAGGTGCCTTAGAGGGAGTTGATGCTGTTATTCACTTGGCAGGTGAAAGTGTGGCCGAGGGGAGATGGACTCGTAAGAAAAAAAATAGAATATTAGATTCAAGAGTTAACTCGACCAGGCTCTTAATGGAAACTATAAGAACATGCTCTCAAGCTCCTACAAAGTTTATAAGCGCTTCCGCTATAGGAATCTATGGAGACTGCGGGGATGAACTCTTAGATACCAAATCTAAATTAGGAGATGGCTTTCTGGCCGATGTCTGTAAGCAATGGGAAGAACTCGTTTTAAATCATAATATAGAGGGACTGAATTCCCAGGCCATCAGGGTGGGGATAGTGCTTTCTAAAAACGGGGGTGCCCTTAAAAAAATGCTACCTCCTTTTAAAATGGGGGTTGCAGGTAATCTCGGCAACGGAAAACAGTATATGAGCTGGATTCATATTGAAGACTTAGTTGAGCAATTTAAATTTTTGTTAGAAGGTAAGGGTGGCCAAAAAGTTTATAATGGTGTTTCTCCAGTCCCTGTATCAAATGCTTCTTTTACAAAGATTCTGGGGAAGGTGATTAGAAGGCCTACTCTATTTCCAATTCCTGGTTTTGCGCTTAAATTGATTTTTGGAGAAATGTCTCAAATTCTACTTAACTCTCAAAGAGTAGTACCCAATGAATTTCTTAAAGATGGATTTAAATTTAAGTACGATAACCTTGAAAAGGCCCTTGAAGATATTTTAAAGCATGACCTCAAAGGCGAAAGAGTTCTTAAAGTTTATCAGTATATAAATAAACCACTTGAAAAAGTCTTTCCTTTTTTTTCAAATGAAAATAATCTTGAACAAATCACTCCCGATTACCTTAACTTTAGCGTGCTAGGAAAAAACACTCCTATTTTGAGTAAAGGAACAGAGATTGATTATAAACTTAGAGTTCACGGAATCCCATTAAAATGGAAATCAAGAATTAATGAGTTTATTGATAATGAAACTTTTATTGATGAGCAGTTAAAAGGCCCTTATACTAAATGGGTTCATACTCATAACTTCTTTGAATTGCCTAATGGTACTCTTATTAAGGACCATGTCGTTTACAAGGTGCCATTAGGATTTTTAGGAGATTTATTTGGTGGGAGTTTTGTCAAAAATGATCTGAATAAGATTTTTGGACATAGAAAAAAGGTCATAACAAAAATCTTTAATGAGGTATAATTATTGTGAAAAAAAAATGTAGTGTTTTTTGGTTCAGAAGGGATCTGAGATTAGAGGACAATAAGGGGCTTCATGAGGCCCTCAAAGCAGGTGAAAAGGTCCTTTGTTTCTTTATTTTCGATAAAAATATCCTTGATAAACTTAATGATAGAGATGATGCAAGACTTGGCTTTATACACTCAAGCTTAGAAAATATAAAAAGTGAATTAAAGGAGCTTGGTAGTGACCTTTTTATTCATTATGGAGTTCCTAAAGAGGGCTGGAGTAAAATTTGTTCACAATTTGATATTCAAGCAGTTTATTACAATGAGGATTATGAACCTTACGCTATTAAAAGGGATAAGGAAGTTGCCAAAATACTTAAAGAGCAAAGTATTGATTTTTTTGGATTTAAAGACCAGGTTATATTTGCCAAGAATGAGATACTAAAAAGCGATGGTAAGCCCTACACAGTCTATACTCCTTTCAAAAGGAGATGGCTTGAGACATTAACTCCTAAAGATTTGGCCAGTGTTAATAACAAAAAATATTTTAACAACTTTTTAAATATAAAAGATCTTAGTTTTCCATCCCTTAAAAAACTTGGATTTGAAAAGAGTTCCATATTTATACCTTCTTCTAAAGTTAAAAAATCAATTCTTGAAAGTTATGACAAAACTAGGGATATACCTAGTATCAATGGTACTTCTTTATTAGGAATACATTTACGCTTTGGTACTGTTAGTGTTAGGCGATTGGCCCAAAAAGGTTTTGAGCTTAATGATACCTGGTTAAGTGAGTTAATTTGGCGTGAGTTTTTTATGCAAATCCTCTGGCACTTTCCTCATGTTACACAAGGTGCCTTTAGAGAAAAATATAATAAAATAAA